>JADZDJ010000054.1 GCA_020851115.1 Pirellulales bacterium | reverse complement strand
GGCGTGGCCGGTTCGCACCGGCATGCGTAGCGGTCGAGCGGTTCGTGGAAGCGTGTCTCCTTTGAGTTTTGCGCGGAGCGATTGCCTCGCGCGATCTCATTCGCGAAGGCATCGAAAGACTGCGACGAAAAAAAGGAATCGGCTCTGTGCGATGGGATGCGCGGGGCGCTAGGTCGGAGCGGAGATGAATTAGAGAAGAAGCTGTTCGTCGCAGTTAAAGTCGGTGTTGAGGAGGGTTTCCCGAGCGGTCAAAGGGGCCAGACTGTAAATCTGGTGGCTCAGCCTTCAAAGGTTCGAATCCTTTACCCCCCAGTGCTTGCAAATGACGAAGGTCGAATCACGAATGACGAATAAAGTATTCAATGCCTTAATTCATACGTTGTTTGAATTTCGTCATTCGTCGATTAGCCGCGCGGGTGTAGCTCAATGGTAGAGCCATAGCCTTCCAAGCTAAAGACGAGGGTTCGATTCCCTTCACCCGCTTTGGAAAGCTATTAGCGATTAGAAGTTGGCAATTAGCTGTTTGAAGTAATACAAGTGACAAGGTAAACGCAAACTCAAAGCAAGCTCGTGAGCTAGCAGCTAATGGCTAATCGCTAATCGCTTTTTCCTGCTGCTGTAGCTCAGTTGGTAGAGCACGTCCTTGGTAAGGACGAGGTCATGGGTTCGAGTCCCATCAGCAGCTTTGGACAAGGCATAAAAGAAAACGACAATAGGATGGTATTTATAACCAAGAAACGGGATCGATCGGTAATCGGTCGTCGATGGTTTTTCCAAAGCGAACCATTGACCAAGAACAACTGACCGTCCCCGTCACGCACTTCAACACGTTTTTCGCAGGAGAAAGAATGGCCAAGGACACCTTTCAACGGACCAAACCCCACGTCAATGTCGGCACGATCGGCCACATCGACCACGGAAAAACCACGCTCACCGCTTCGATCTTGGCCGTCCAATCGACCAAGGGGCTGGCGAGCATGAAGTCGTACGCCGACATCGCCAAAGGCGGCACCGTGCGCGACGAAACCAAGACGGTGACGATCGCCGTCAGCCACGTTGAATATGAAACTGCCAAGCGTCACTACGCTCACATTGATTGCCCCGGCCACGCCGACTTCATCAAGAACATGATTACCGGCGCCGCCCAGATGGACGGAGCGATTCTGGTCGTGTCGGCGGCCGACGGCCCGATGCCGCAGACTCGCGAACACATCCTGCTCGCGCGCCAGGTCGGTGTGCCAGCATTGGTGGTGTTCTTGAACAAGGTCGATCTGGTCGATGATCCAGAATTGCTGGAACTCGTGGAACTGGAAATCCGCGAGCTACTGACAAAGTATGGCTTTCCGGGGGATGAGATACCCATCGTTCGCGGCGCCAGCAAGCCGGCGCTTGACAACCCGGGCGATCCGGCTGCAAACAAATGCATCGGCGAGTTGATGGACGCGATCGACAGTTACATCCCCGAGCCGGTTCGCGAAGTCGATAAGCCGTTTTTGATGGCGATCGAAGACGTGTTCTCGATCGAAGGCCGCGGAACCGTAGCCACCGGCCGCGTGGAGCGCGGGATGGTGAAGGTGGGCGAAGAGGTGGAAATCGTCGGCCTCAGCCCGGATAAGCGCAAGGTGGTGGTCACCGGCGTTGAAATGTTCAACAAAACCTTGGAAAGCGGGCAGGCGGGCGACAACGTCGGCTGCTTGCTCCGCGGCATCAAGCGCGAGGAAATCGAGCGCGGCCAGGTGTTGGCCAAGACGAATTCGATTACGCCGCACACGAAGTTCGAAGGCGAGATCTACGTGTTGTCGAAGGAGGAGGGTGGCCGGCACACGCCGTTCTTCAGCGGCTACCGCCCGCAGTTTTACTTCCGAACGACCGACGTCACCGGCTCGGCCAAGCTGATGGGCGATGCCGAAATGTGCATGCCTGGCGACAATGCTCGGCTGAGCGTCGAACTTATGGTGCCAATTGCCATGGACGACGGCGTTCGCTTCGCCATCCGCGAAGGTGGCAAGACAGTAGGCTCGGGCGTGGTGACGAAAATTTTGGAATAGCAAAGTTAGCTATGAGCGAGAACAAGTTTGTTGTTTAAAGTTCAAAGTTCATAGCTTCCCTTAGGGGTGTAGCTCAATTGGCAGAGCACTGGTTTCCAAAACCAGCGGTTGGGGGTTCAAGTCCCTCCGCCCCTGCCATTCATCGATTGAAAGTTTAGGGTACTGGGTTCGGAGTTCAATTATGTTAGAGGATGCGGAAATAACGCGCCGGATGGTTTAGCGCAGTGCTTTGTTTCCGGATCCTGAACCTTGAACCCTCCGTTGCAGGAGGCAGCAGGTGGCCATCATGTCGAAAAGGCACGATCTGATCGTCGATCACGATGTCGAACAGCGCGAGGATGACAAGCCGCAGCGGACGGGGAATCGAATGGATGGCCGTTCCGCAACGCCTGTCCCAAAGAAGAAACGCATGACTAGGAGCACGTTTTGGGGAGAGATGTTTAGCGCGGCGATTTACAAGCGCCAGCAAGGCCGCATCGCCCGCCAAGTTACTTTTGGTGCGCTCATCGCGACGTTGGGGATTGGTTTTTGGAGATTGAGTCAGTTTTTGGTGACCAAGGGTGCATTTTGGCAATTTGGAATTCCACTCGTGCTGTTTGCCGTGGGAGCCTGGCTGGCTTTCCGCTTGGTAAATTATCCGCCGTTCGCTGACTTTTTAGTGGCGGTGGAAGCCGAAATGTCGAAAGTCTCTTGGCCGACGCGCCCGGAACTATTCCGCAGTTCGCTGGTCGTGATGATTACGATTTTTGGTTTGGCGGCCTTGTTGGCGGTCTATGACCTAGTGCTGCACACATTGCTCACTGCGCTGTGGAAGCTGGGCAAATAAGGCGATCGCTGGACAAAATAAAAATAGTTGCAATGACGGCTCGGTAAGACAATTCAAGCGACTGGAACCAATCGAAGGGACTGTAGTGGACGACGAATCGCAACATCCGGACGAGGCTGACGCGGCAAACGCCCCGGCTCTGCCCCCTCAAGACGCGGCTCCGCCGGATGTCGTCGCCGATGCTGCGCCTACCGAACCAGCCAGCCACGCCCGTGAAGCCGCCGGCGGCCCTGACCTTGCAACCGCCGAATCGCTCGACAGTAAATCGTCGTCGACCGCAACGATGGTTGCCGAAGACGAAGAACCGGTGAAGCTGGATTGGTACATCCTCAAAGTGCAAAGCAATCGTGAAGATTCGATTCGCGATAGCCTTCTTCGCCGCGTTCAGATGGAAGGGCTCGACAAATACTTTGCCGAAGTGATCGTGCCGATTGAAACGGTTACTGAGTTCAAGGGGGGTAAGAAAAAGGTCGTCAAGCGCAAGTTGTATCCCGGTTACCTCGTCGTGCGAATGGAAATCAACGACGACACCTGGTACTTGGTCCGCGAAACTCCCGGCATCGGCGATTTTACCGGCTCGATTGGCCGTCCGACGCCGATGGCACCCCAAGATGTAGCCAAGATCCTTTCTAAGACGGAAGAAAAGCCCGACGAAGCGCCGCGGCTCAATATTCGCGTCAAGAAGGGAGACCGCGTCAAAATCAACGAAGGCACCTTCGAAAACTTTGAAGGTGAAGTTGATAGCATCAACGAGGCTAGCGGCCGCGTGATCGTCATCATCAACATTTTCGGTAGGCCGACACCGGTTGAGTTAGAACACTGGCAAATCGAACCGCTGTAAAAAAACCAAGCAGTTTAGGGTATTCTTCAAAGCAAGTTAGTCGCGTCATGGCAAAACAACTCGCAGGCACTGCAAAATTTCAAGTCCCCGGCGGCCAAGCCACGCCTGCGCCGCCGGTCGGCACTTCGCTCGGTAAGTATGGCATCAACCTCGGCCAATTTGTGACGCAGTTCAACGAACGGACGCGCGAAGCCGCTGGGATGCCGATCCCTGTCGTCGTCAATGTTTACAACGACCGGAGCTTCGACTTTGTTTGTAAAAGCCCACCCGCTGCAGCGCTACTGAAGCAAGCGGCCGGAATCGCGAAGGGGTCGGGCGTTCCGAATAAAGAAAAAGTCGGCAAGGTGAATAAGGCGGCGCTCGACAAAATTGTGCAGATGAAGTTAGCCGACCTGAATGCCGCCGATCCAGAGCATGCGCGCCGCATGATCGAAGGAACCGCCCGCAGTATGGGAATTGAAGTAGAAGGATAAACATTCCAGTCGCGGGCGTTCCCGGCTCGGCGATTAGACTACCCAAGACCAGCCAAAGACACTCCTGTAAAGATGCCGACTCTTACTAAACGCATGAAAGTCATGGCGGAGCTGCTTCCTAAGACGGAAGCTCCGCTATCGCTCGAAGAGGGCGTGAAGATCCTGAAGCAATTTCCCCCGCGCAAGTTCGATCAGACAGTCGAGCTGACCCTGCGGCTGGGGATCGACGCCAAGCAGGCCGACCAACTCGTCCGCGGCGCAATTGTGCTGCCGCACGGCATTGGCAAGTCGAAGAAAGTTGCTGTGTTTGCCAAGGGGGACAAGGCGGAAGAAGCGAAAGCAGCCGGTGCCGACGTAGTCGGTGCCGAAGATTTGGCCGCCAAAATCAAAGGGGGTTGGGCCGATTTCGAAGCTTGTATTGCCGCGCCCGACATGATGGGGCTGGTCGGTCCGTTAGGAAAAGTTCTTGGCCCTCGCGGGCTGATGCCATCGCCTCGTGCCGGCACCGTGACAATGGACGTCGCCAAGACAGTCAAAGAATACAAGGCCGGTAAGGTCGAATTCCGCAACGACGACACGGGGATCGTCCACGGCGTAGTCGGCAAGCTGAGCTTCGATGGGCAAAAACTTATCGAGAACAGCCGAGCCTTTATCGATCACATTATGCATTTAAAGCCGCATGGCGTGAAAGGCGTATACGTCAAGAGCATCACGCTGAGCACCACGATGTCGCCGGGGTTGAGCATCGTCGCCTAGTAACCGCCGGATTGCCGCCACTCGCCCACAGTCTGCCGCGAACAAACCATGAGTAAATTTGTCAAAGACCTTTTGGCCCGCGATTTGAAGAACCAACTAAATGGCGTCAGCGATGCCCTGTTGGTGAATGTTATTGGACTTGACTCGATTCGCACCAGTAAGCTGCGTACCGAGTTGCGAAAGAAAAACATCAAGCTAGAAGTCGTCAAGAACAGCATGGCCCGCCGGGCAACCGAAGGGACGCCGCTGGCTCCAGCGTTTGAAGGCGTCGAAGGAACGCTGGCGGTCGTCTGGGGTGCCTACGATTTCGTTTCGTTGACGAAGGAAATCGTCCGGCTCAGTGAAGTCAAAGACTTCGCCGGTTTCACCACCCGTGGCGGCGCGATGGATGGCGGCCAAGTTTCGTCCGACGAAGTCAAAGAAATCAGCAAGTGGCCTAGCCGCCAGGAACAATTGGCGATGCTGGTAGGCCAGATCCTGGGACCAGGCTCGAAGCTCGCCTCGCAACTATTGGACGGTGGCGGAGCACTGGTTAGCCAAGTCAAAACGCACCTTGAGAATTTAGAAAAAGCCGATCGTGGGGAAGCTCCCGCTGAACAGCCGGCCGCGACGTAATTCAATAAATGCCGACCGCCTGTTGCCAGTTGTCCACTGTCAACGGCGATCGGAGGCTACCGACTACTTACAACTGACAACTGACCAAATCCCAATTTCTAGAAAGGAAGAACGAATCCCATGGCGACTGCCGAAGCCACCCGCGAGTTTTCCACTCCCACGAAAGATTTGGGCGACAAGATTGTCGCCCTGACCCTCAAACAAGCCAAAGAGCTGAGCGACTACTTAGAGGAAGTCCACGGCATCAAGGCCGCTGCCGGCGGCGCGGTGATGATGGCCGCGATGCCGGGTGCCGGCGCTGCCGGGGCTGCTCCTGCCGCCGAAGCCAAAACCGAGTTCGACGTCGTGTTGGAAGGCTTCGATGCCGCCAAGAAAATTGGCGTCATCAAGGTGATTCGCGCCCAAACAAATCTCGGCCTCAAGGAAGCCAAGGATTTGGTCGAAGGCGCTCCTAGCAAGGTCAAGGAAGGCGTCTCGAAAGAAGACGCCGAAAAGGCCAAGAAAGAGCTGGAAGAAGCCGGCGCCAAGGTGTCGATCAAATAGCCATTTTGTCCCGAAAACGGAGTGTGGGACGGTGAGTCATTCCATTGCGGAATTTCCCATCGTCTTGTTGGGCTTTTGTGCTGACGCCGTACGCGATAGGCGGCGGGGTCGGCAGGCCGACTGTTTGGTTTCCTGGTAGTTGGCAAGCGCATCGACGGTCAGCAACGCCGGTCGCAACCGCGGCGTGTTGACGTCACTTTCGGCGGTGAGCCATTGCAGCGATCAGGCAGCTTGATTCGATACTCTCTCGCTTTTGCGTGCGATGCTGCGCGCAGTCCGGCTCGAATGTTTCTTTGCGATCTCGCTCGACCCATGATCGAACCCATTCCGTCTGGCGATGTTGTCAGTCGCCAGTTGTGATTTTCGTCCATACCAAGGCCGTCGAGATCGACCACGTACCAATGACTGCGGACCACTAACCACTGACAATCCAATGGCAACTTCAGCGCAAAGACGTATTACCCCGCCAGAGATTCGTCGCTTCGGCAGCGGACGCGATCCGTTTTCGATTCCGGACCTGACGCAAATTCAAACGCGCAGCTACGAAGCGTTCTTGCAGCACGAAGTGGCGGACAGTAAACGCAAGGACCAGGGTATCGAAGGCGTGCTCCGAGAGATTTTCCCGATCGAGAGCTACGACAAGAATTTGAAGCTCGAATATCTCCGCTACGAACTGGGCAAGCCGCGCTATGAACCGCACGAATGCCGCCAGTTGCGGCTAACCTACGGACGGCCGTTCCGCGTCTGGCTGCGGCTGACGAAAGAAGAGCCCATCGAGGAAGAGGTGTATCTGGGCGACATCCCGATCATGCTCGGCGGCGGCGAGTTTATCATCAACGGCGCCGAGCGTGTCGTCGTGAGCCAATTGCACCGCAGCCCCGGCGTCGATTTTGTGCTCGACACGGAAACCGGCGAACGAAAAATGTTCAGCGCTCGCGTGATTCCCGAACGCGGCAGTTGGATCGAACTGAACGTCTCGAAAAAAGACACGTTGCAAGTGCGCATCGATCAGAGCGGCAAATTCTCGGCACTCACGCTGCTACGGGCGATGGATCCGAAGTACAGTCAAGATGCCGACATCTTGCGAACGTTCTACGAAACGAGCAGCGAGAAAGTTATTGACGGCCGC
This sequence comes from Pirellulales bacterium, assembly GCA_020851115.1. Lineage (GTDB taxonomy): Bacteria > Planctomycetota > Planctomycetia > Pirellulales > JADZDJ01 > JADZDJ01. Next base: position 35,097 of record JADZDJ010000054.1, on the reverse strand, counting down.
AGCGTCGGCAAGATCGAAGGAAAGATCGCCATCAATGACATCGTCTACCCTCACCATAGCGACAAAGCAGGCGAGATACTGGTTGAAGCCGGACACAGGATTACGAAAAACCTGGCAGAGCTGATTTGCACTTCCGGCCTGTCGTCGGTCGAAGTGATGAGCGACGTGAAAGTGCCGCTCATCTTGAACAGCTTGGCCGAAGACGCGACCGGCAGCCACGAGGAAGCGCTATTGAGAATTTATCAGCGATTGCGTCCCGGCAATCCGCCGCAACTCGAAAAGGCCAAAGCACTGTTCCACGAAAAGTTTTACGACACGAATCGCTATCGCCTGGGGCGCGTCGGCCGGTTCCGCATCAACCGCAAGCTTGGTTTGAATGTGCCGGAAACGGAAATGACGCTCAAACCGGAAGATCTCATTAATGCAATCAAGTACGTCATCAAGCTCAATGAAGGGGATCCGAGCGTCGAGGTGGACGATATCGACCACTTGGGCAACCGTCGCTTGCGCACAATTGATGAACTCGCCTCCGACGAACTTCGCAAAGGGTTCCTCAAGCTCCGGCGGACGGTGCAAGAGCGGATGAGCCTGAAAGATGTGGCCGACATGACGCCGCGCACGCTCATCAACCCCAAGAGCATCTCGGCGGCAATCGAATACTTTTTCGGTCGCGGCGAGCTGTCGCAAGTCGTGGATCAAACCAACCCGCTGTCGATGCTCACGCACGAGCGCCGGTTGTCGGCCCTCGGTCCAGGCGGTTTGAACCGCAAACGGGCCGGCTTCGAAGTGCGCGATGTGCATATTTCGCACTACGGAAGAATTTGCCCCATCGAGACGCCGGAAGGCACCAACATCGGCTTGATTTCTAGCCTCGGGATCTACGCGGCGGTCGATGAATACGGCTTCCTCGTCACGCCCTATCGCAAAGTGACCAAAGGCAAGCTCAGCGACGACGCCGTGTGGCTGCGGGCCGATCAGGAAATGGATGCCTACCTTGCTCCTGCCGATGCTCCGGTGACGAATCACCATATTCAAGGCGAGACGATCATCGCTCGCTATCGCAGCGACTTCGAAATGGTGCCGGTCGATAAGGTGCAATACATCGACGTGGCCCCAAGCCAAATGGTAGGCGTGTCGGCGGGCCTGATCCCATTTCTCGAGCACGACGACGCCAATCGCGCGCTCATGGGCTCCAACATGCAGCGCCAAGCCGTGCCGCTGTTGGTGACCGAGCCGCCGCTGGTGGGCACGGGAATGGAGGTGGATGTGGCCGTGAACTCCAGCATGCTGATGCGGGCGCCGAAGAAGGGAACGGTGAACTTTGTCGATGCCACGAAGATCACCATCGGCAACGACACCTATCCGCTCACCAAATTCAAGGGCCTGAACGAGCGGACTTGCCAGAATCAAAAGCCCGTGGTCCGCGTAGGCGATAAAGTTGAAAAGGGCACGGTCATTGCCGACGGCGCTGCCACGTTCAACGGCGAACTTTCGCTGGGTCGTAACGTGCTGGTGGGCTTTATGGCCTGGGACGGTTTCAACTTCGAGGACGCCATCATTATCAGCGAAGAGCTGGTACAGAACGACGTGTATACCTCGCTGCACATCGAAGAGTTCGATATCGAAATCCGCGAGACGAAACTTGGACGCGAAGAGTTCACTCGCGATATTCCCAACGTCAGCGAAAAGGCCCTGCGAAACCTTGACGAAACCGGCATTGTCCGCGTTGGCACCTTCGTCCGGCCCGGCGATATCCTGGTCGGCAAAGTTTCGCCGAAGAGCAAAACGGAACTAACTCCCGAAGAAAAGCTGCTGCACGCCATTTTCGGCCGCGCCGGCGAAGACGTGAAGAATGATTCGCTCGAAGTTCCGTCGGGCGTGGAAGGCATCGTGATTCACACCGAGAAATTCTCTCGGCGGATGAGCCTTTCGGAAGACGAACGCAAGCGCTTCGAGAAAGAACTAAAAGATGCCGAATCGGAAGGCAACGCGAAAATTACCGAGGCGTTTGGCGCGCTGGTTGGCGAAATCGAAACAATCCTGAAAAAGACGCTGACCGATAGCGAAGGCGCCCCGCTGGTGCGCGATCAAGAGCACAAGTACGTCGCCGAGCAGGCCCGCAACTTTAAGCTCGACTCGATCGATATCCGCAGTCCGGAACGTCGGGCCGATGTCGAAAAAGCGTTCAAAACGCTGTGGCCGACCGTTGAAGATGCCATCGACTCTGCTGACCGCAAGCTCAACAGCATGAAGCGCGGCGACGAGCTGCGCAGCGGCGTGTTGCAAATGGTCAAGGTCTACATTGCCGCCAAGCGAGTAATTTCGGTAGGCGACAAGATGGCCGGTCGACACGGCAATAAGGGGGTCGTCGCCAAAATTCTTCCCAAGGAAGACATGCCATTTTTAGCCGACGGAACTCCAGTCCAGATCTTGCTGAATCCGCTGGGCGTTCCCAGCCGTATGAACGTGGGCCAGATTTTGGAAACGCACCTTGGCTGGGCCGCCGCCGCCCTGGGCTTCCGCGCAGTCACGCCGGTGTTCGATGGCGCAAGCGAAGAAGAAATCAACCAGGCCCTGGAAAAGGCCGGCCTGCCCAAGCACGGCAAAGCCCAACTCTACGACGGCCGCACCGGCGAGCCGATGGAGCAAGAAACCACGGTGGGCTACATCTACATGCTGAAGTTGCACCACCTGGTGGACGACAAAGTTCACGCTCGCAGCACCGGCCCGTATTCGCTGATCACCCAGCAGCCGCTGGGAGGCAAGGCGCGTTTCGGCGGCCAGCGATTTGGCGAGATGGAAGTCTGGGCGCTCGAAGCCTACGGCGCCGCCTACATCTTGCAAGAACTGTTGACGGTCAAGAGCGACGATGTCGAAGGCCGCACGAAAATTTACGAATCGATGGTCAAAGGCGAAAACACGCTTGAAGCCGGCACCCCTGCCAGTTTCGACGTGCTCACGAACGAAATTCGTGGCTTGGCTTTGAACATGCAGTTAGAGAAACGGAGGATTTAAGGAGTGCGGAGATGACAAAGTTTACTCGCATTACGGTTCGACCTGAGCAAATGGGCGGCGTACCCTGCGTGCGCGGCCTTCGCATTCCCGTTGCCACCGTTGTTGAAATGGTGGCAGAGCGGATGAGTGACTCGGAGATACTGTCACATTACCCGGATTTGGAAGGGGAAGACATTCAAGAGTGCTTGCAGTACGCGGCAGAAGCAGTTCGAGAACGTGAGTTACCTATGGTCGCACCGGCATGAAATTCTTTGTTGACAATGCGCTATCGCCATGGCTGGCGGAGAAACTTCGCGAGTCCGGCCACGATTCGGTGCTTGTTCGCGAATATGGAATGCATGCCAACGACGACTCGATAATTTTCGACCGGGCTGTTGCCGAACGACGCGTACTGGTATCGGCCGATACCGATTTTGGAACCTTGCTAGCCGAAAGAACCAGCCAGTGGCCGTCATATATTTTGTTTCGCGGAGATTTGTCTCGCGTCCCTGCAAATCAACTTCGAACATTGTTAATCAATCTTCCGTCCGTTGAAGAGGCGCTGAATTCAGGAGCAATCGTCATTTTTGAAAGACAACGTATTCGAGTTCGCAGTTTGCCGCTGTTTTGAACTCCGCAATAAATGCTCGCTCATTTGAAGAGGTTGTTTACGTCTTCGTCGCGCAGCGTTCAAAACATAAGACTTAGAAATGTCACAGAAAACAATGTGGCTGTATGGTTAGAGCCGCTGGGAGATGAGATTTGCCTTCAGCCGAACACAACCGATGAACTGCATTTCACAAAAGATTTTGAAAAGGTGGAAATTGAATTGTCCAAGGACGGATTCATTGTTTATGGATTGGTCAAGCGAATCACAGCAATGTCCCCGGATGAAAAAAGTCTGTTGAATGGGAGATCCTAGAGTCATTAGATTCTTCCATCCGCGTAATGAATTCAAAAATAAAGTTCTGATTCCTTCACTCCTCAGAAAACCCGCTAAGGAGTTTTTTACATGAGTACGATTGGCGAAACTTCCTACGACCGCATTAATGATTACTCGGCGGTGAAAATCAGCCTTGCCCGGCCGCACGATATTCGTAGCTGGTCGTTTGGCGAGGTGAAAAAGCCCGAGACGATCAATTACCGCACCTATCGCCCCGAGCGCGATGGGCTGTTCTGCGAGCGCATTTTTGGGCCGGAGAAAGACTGGGAATGCGCCTGCGGCAAGTACCGCGGCATGAAGTACAAGGGAATGATCTGCGACCGCTGCGGAGTGAAGGTGACGCACAGCCGCGTGCGCCGCAAGCGAATGGGGCACATCGAACTGGCCGCCCCGGTCGTGCATATCTGGTTTTTCAAGGCCATGCCGAGCCGGCTGGGAAATTTGCTCGACATGAAGACGACCAGCCTGGAAAAAGTGATCTACTTCCAGGACTACGTGGTGATTGACCCGAAAGACACGCCGCTTAAGCCACAGCAATTGCTGACTGAAGAGGAGTATCGTCAAGCGCGCGAGCAATACGGCGAAGGAACCTTCGAGGCCGACATGGGGGCCGAGGCCGTCCGCAAATTGCTCACCGTGATGGACCTCGTGGAACTCTCCAAGCGACTGCGTCAAGAATTGCACGAGACGAACTCAAAGCAAAAGAAAAAAGATCTAATTAACCGGCTCAAGATCGTCGAGAGCATCCGCGACAGCGACAACAAGCCGGAATGGATGGTGCTCGATGTGATTCCGGTCATTCCGCCCGATTTGCGCCCGCTGGTGCTACTCGACAGCGGCAATTTCGCCACCAGCGACTTGAACGACCTCTATCGCCGCATCATTAATCGCAACAACCGGCTCAAGAAGCTGGTCGATTTGAATGCGCCGGAAGTCATCATTCGCAACGAGAAGCGAATGTTGCAGCAATCGGTCGATGCGCTGTTCGACAACAACCGTTGCAAGCGCCCCGTGCTCGGCAGCAGCAACCGGCCGCTCAAATCGCTCACCGACATGATCAAAGGCAAGCAAGGCCGCTTCCGCGAAAATTTGCTGGGCAAGCGTGTCGATTACTCGGCCCGCTCGGTGATCGTCGTCGGTCCCAATCTCAAGTTGCACCAGTGCGGCTTACCGAAGAAAATCGCGCTCGAATTATTCCAGCCGTTCATCATCCGCCGGCTCAAGGAACTTGGCCATGCCGACACGATCAAATCGGCCAAGAAAATGCTCGAGCGCAAAGACGCCGAAGTGTGGGATATCCTGGAAGAGGTGATCACCAACCACCCGGTGCTGTTAAATCGCGCTCCAACGCTGCACCGCATGGGCATCCAGGCGTTTGAGCCTGTGTTGGTCGAAGGAAACGCGATTAAGCTCCATCCGCTCGTATGCAAAGGCTTCAACGCCGACTTCGACGGCGATCAAATGGCCGTTCACCTGCCGTTGTCGATCGAGGCGCAAGTCGAAGCCCATACGCTGATGATGTCGGTTCACAACATTTTCAGCCCCGCCAATGGCAATCCCATTATCAGTCCGTCGCAAGACGTGGTCATGGGGTGCTATTACCTCAGCGTTTCGCTCCCCGATCAAAATGGCCAAGGCATGGTCTTTTCGTCGATGGAAGAAGTGTTGCTGGCCTACTCGCTGGGCAAGATCGATACGCACGCCCGCATCAAAGTCAAACTGCCCCCGAAACGCAAGCTGAAAGCCGACGATCCGGCCCAGTCGAAGCCCGGCGCGATCATCGACACCACGGTCGGACGCGTGCTGTTCAACAGCATCTTGCCGGCCGGCATGATGTTCTATAATCACCCGCTCCGATCGAGCGATCTGGCGAAAGTCATTTCCGACTGTTACCAAACCCTGGGCCGCCGCGCGACGATTGGCCTGCTCGACGACATGAATCGGCTTGGTTTCCGCGAAAGCACGCTCAGCGGCCTTTCGTTCGGAACCGACGACCTGATCACGCCAGCCACCAAGGTGCGCATCATCGGGGAGGCCGAAAAAGAGGTCGTCAAACGCAACAAGCTGTACCAACGCGGCATCATCACCGAGGGCGAGCGCTACAACCAAGTGCTCGACGTCTGGACACACGCCCGCGAACGGATCACGTCGGAAATGATGACGGCCTTGGAGGGAGATACTCGTTGGTCCGGTTATGTGAATCCCATTTTCCTGATGGCTCACTCCGGCGCTCGCGGCGGCGTCGAGCAAATTCGCCAGCTCGCCGGCATGCGCGGTTTGATGGCCAAACCCTCGGGCAAGATTATCGAAACGCCCATCAAAGCCAACTTCCGTGAAGGCCTGACGGTGCTGGAATACTTCAGTTCCACCCACGGCGCCCGCAAAGGTCTGGCCGATACGGCTCTCAAGACGGCCGACTCGGGATACCTAACCCGCAAGCTTGCCGACGTGGCCCAAAACGTCGTCATCACGCAAGAAGATTGCAGCACGACGCAGGGGATTACGAAGGGCGTGATTTACCGCGGCGAAAAGGTGGAAGTCAGTTTGGCCGACTCTATCCGCGGCCGCGTCAGCCGGCAGAATATCGTCAACCCGATCACCGACGAAATCGTCGTGCGGGAAAACGAACTGGTCACGCCAGGCGTCGCCCGCCGCATCGAGCAACTTGGCCTGGAACGCATTCAAGTTCGCAGTCCGCTCACCTGCGATGCTCCGCTGGGTATCTGCCGCCTGTGCTATGGCATGGATCTATCGACGGGCTCACTGGTGGAGGAAGGTATGGCCGTCGGCATTATTGCCGCTCAGTCGATCGGCGAGCCCGGCACGCAGTTGACAATGCGCACATTCCACATCGGCGGTGTCGGCCAACGCGCCATCGAAGAAAAAGACTACAAAGCCAAGAAGGCGGGAACCGTGCAGTTCGTGCGGCTCAAAGTTGTGCGCAACGACGCCGGCGAGCAAATCGTGCTTACCCGCAACGGGGAACTGGTGATTCTCGACCCCAAGGGTCGCGAACTCGACAAGTACGAAGTTCCCGCCGGCGCGGTGCTTCGCGTCGACGAAAATCAGGAAGTCCGGCCCGGCCAGGTGCTGTGCGAATGGGATCCTCACAGCATCCCCATCCTCGCCGAAGTCACCGGCAAGGCGCGCTACGAGGATGTCATCGAAGGCGAAACGATGCGAATCGAAAAAGATCCCAGCGGCCACGTCCGCCGGATGGTCATGGAGCACAAAGGAGACATGCATCCGCAAGTCGTACTCGAAGACGACAGCGGAAAGATTCTCGATTTCTATTATTTACCCGAAAAGGCGTATATCGAGGTCGAGGAAGGACAAATGGTCTCCGCCGGCACGCTGTTGGCCAAGACGCCTCGCGAAGTGGCTGGCACGCAAGATATTACCGGCGGTTTGCCTCGTGTGACGGAAATCTTCGAAGCCCGCAAACCTAAAGATCCGGCCGTCATCGCCGAAATCGACGGCACCGTCGAAATCCTCGGCGAAAAGCGCCGCGGCAAACGCACGATCATCGTCAAGAGCGAAAGCGGCATCGAGCGCGAGCACCTAGTCAGCCACGGCAAACACTTACGCGTCCACTCGGGCGACTTTGTGCGAGCCGGTGAAGCCCTCGTCGATGGGCCGCTCGTACCGCATGACATCTTGCGGATCTCCGGCGAAGAAGCCGTACAGCAATATCTCACCCGCGAAATTCAAAACGTCTACCGCAGCCAGCGCGTCGATATCGATGACAAACACATCGAGATCATCGTCTCGCAAATGTTGCGCAAAGTGCGTATTGAAAGCGTGGGTGATACGGGGTTATTGCCCGGAAGCGTGATGGACAAATTTGACTTCCGCAAAGTAAACCAAAACCTCTCCGGCTGCTTGAAAATCACGGAGAAGGGCGACACCGAGTTCGAAGCGGGTGCAATCGTGCCCAAAGATGCGCTCGAAACAGCCAACTCTGCTGCCGAAGGCCTCGGCGGTACGCCCGCGAAGGGCAGCAAGCCGAAGTCGGCGACGGCCAGTACGCAGCTACTGGGGATCACCAAAGCCGCTGTCCAATCGAGCAGCTTTATTTCGGCCGCCAGCTTCCAAGAAACCACGAAGGTGCTTACCGAAGCGGCGCTTGCCGGCAAAGTCGATCGATTAGTCGGTCTCAAGGAAAACGTAATTCTCGGCCACCTGATTCCGGCTGGCACAGGCTTCAAGATATTCCAAGAATCGGAAGTCCGCATCCATCGCGAGGCACTCGAAGCACTTGCCGCCCAGAAAGAGCAAGTTCTCACCCGAGCCTTTCCGCTGCTGGAAACGGCCGAAGAAGGCAACGGTGCTGCCAGCGTCAAGCCCACGGTCGTCCCGTCGGCAAGCGTTACCGTCGATCCCGACGCCGGCGCGGCAACGCTGGATGCATTGTTGCGCGGCACGGGTGAAGACAGCGGCGCGTAGGTTACCATGCGATGGCAATCAGTCGCCGAAATCGTTGGGATTTTTTTGCGTTCGCATCGGCGGCTGAAAACCGCCCCTACTCACGCCCATGATCCCCGATCGACAAGCTTTTGAAGACGCCTATTCCGACCAAGCGCCGTGGGACATTGCTGGTCCTCAAATGCCGTTTGTTGCGGCGGCGGACCAAATTGTCGGCACAGTGCTCGACTCCGGTTGCGGCACCGGCGAGAACGCCCTGTTCGTTGCCTCGCGGGGCAACCAAGTGGTCGGCATCGATTTCCTCGACGAGCCGATCCGGCGCGCCAAGCAGAAAGCGATCGAGCGCAATCTGGCGGTCCGGTTCGAAGTTGGCAATGCACTGAAACTGGCGGCTTGTAGCGAATCGTTCGACAACATCCTCGACTGCGGGTTGTTCCACTGTTTTTCCGATGACGATCGAACAGCTTACGTCGCCGGTCTCACTCATGTGCTGAAACCCGGCGGCCGCCTGTTTCTCATGTGCTTTAGCGAGGCCGAGCCTGGCGAAAACGGCCCTCGGCGTGTGACAAAGAGCGAATTGATGACCGCCTTCGCCAGCCCTTGGGTCATCGAATCGATCAAGCCGACAAGGTTCGAAATCAATCCCAATTTCAAAGGCGCCGCGCAATTCAGCCCTGGCGGCCCCAAGGCGTGGATTCTCATCGCGCGCCGAAGCTAGCCTGGATTCTTAGCCAAATAGGCACGACGCAGCCGTTAAGTCCAACTATTTGCCGCAAGCCAAATCGAACTTCTAAGCGATTCCAGTTGGACGTTTTCCAAGCGCTGAACGCCCCGCTCAAACCGCTATTCTTCGTCCGGGGCTGGACGGAGTAGAATTCTCGCACATTTCACAACGTCCATAAGGAGAATCGTCAACATGAAATGGTCGATAGCCGCCTACTTTTTGTCTGTTGCTTTGCTCGCTTGGAGTTCGTCCACGGTAGCGCAGTCGCTTTCCGATCCTGGCCTGCAATTAACCACGGTGCTCAATTCCGCGGCAGGGTTGCGGAACCCAACGGGGATGAGCTTCTTGGGAAATAATCCCAACGACTTTTTTGCCATTGAAAAGGATTCTGGCCGCGTGAAGCGATTTCAGAGCGGCACATCGACGACGGTGCTCGACTTGCCGGTTGAAAGCGAAAGCGAACGCGGCCTGCTCGGCATTGCGCTGCATCCGAATTTTGGAGAGGTCGGCATGCCAAATAATGACAAGGTCTACCTCTATTACAGTCGCAGCAGCACTGGTCACGACTCCAGCAGCAGCCACTGGAAGGAAAACCGCCTCTCGCAGTTTGATTGGAATGGTTCGTCGCTGGCGAGCGAACGCGTGCTGGCCACGTTCGGCAAAGCAGGCGACCACCGCTCAAGCGGCCCAAATCACAATGGCGGCCCGATTAAGTTTGGACCCGACGGCATGCTGTACGGCATCACGGGCGATTTGAACCGTCGCCTCGCCGAGCAGAATGTACAGTCTGCCGGTGGAAAATCGTCGCGCGTCGGCGTAATTTTTCGATTGACCGATTCGGGCCAAATCCCCTCCGACAATCCCTACCGTAGTAGCGCGAATGCTTCGTTTCGCCGCGTTTATGCCTATGGCGTGCGCAACAGCTTCGGCCTCGATTTCGATCCGGCCAACGGTCGCCTGTGGGATACTGAAAATGGCGCCACCGCCTACGACGAGATCAACCAGGTTCTGCGCGGCTCCAACAGCGGTTGGACCGACTTGATGGGGCCGAATTCGCGCAGCGCAGGGAGCGTCAGCGGCCTCTACAAGATCGCTTCAACCTCTCGTTACAGCGATCCCGAGTTTTCGTGGAAAGACCCGGTTGCCGTGACGTCGATTCATTTCCTTTACGGCAGCAATCTCGGAGCGGCTTACGACAACAAAGTACTCGTTGGCGATGCGAACAACGGCAACTTATATATGTTCACGCTGAATACTCAACGGAGTGATTTTATGCTTAATGGCAATTTATCGGATAAGGTCGCCGATACCGACGCGCAGCGAAACCGTCTTCGCATCGGCACGGGCTTCGGCATCACAACCGATATTCTCCGCGGACCAGATGATAAGACCTACGTGCTAAACTTCGCATCCGGCGAGGTCTATCGGATCGATGCCAGCCTGGAAATGGCGGCAGCAATTGTGCCCGAGCCATCGACCGCCATACAAGGAATCATCGCCTGCGGGGTCGTTGTCATGTTCGTCGTGGCGACTGGACGCCGCCGCAACAAATCTCAAACCGTAACGCTCGTAATCACCTGAAAATCCGCGTCGTTGCGGATCGAGTCGAAGTCGCTTTCCGTGTCGATCTGATTCCGGAACGCGCCATCGAGTGAGAGTGCCCGTTCGAGAAATGAGAGCGCTTGTCGCTTGTTTCGCGCCAAACTCCAGTAGCAGGCCAGGTTGTAGTGGACGACTGCACTGCCCGGCTCGACGGAAAGCGCTTCTTCGAGCGCCTCGATCGCTAAATCGAGTCGCCCCGTGCGCTTGTGGCACCAGCCAAGCGCTAGCCAAGTATCGACATTTTCAGGATCTCCCTCGGCCGCCACGCTAAGCGGGGCGAGTGCTTCCTTAAACCTCTCTTGCGCGCGCAGCGCCTGTCCTTTGATGAGTTGCACCTGCGGACTATAAGTGGCATTCTCGCCGAGCTGCTCGACGACGGCCAGGCTTCGTTCCGCCAGCCGATCGCGAACGGCCGCCGGCAGCGTCCATTGGTCGCCGAATATCAGCGCCAGATCGAGATACCCTTCGGCCTCTCGTACAAGTTGCTGTCGGCGAAGTCGTTCGAAGGCGGACACGGCGGCAGGTTCCTCTAACCGAAGATTCGCTTCAACGGGGGCGATATTGAAAAAGTCAACATTTCCGCCGCCACTCTGATTTTCCGCACGAGTCGAATGACTCCACGATTAGCGGTTATGCGAGCGGGCCAAGTGGCTTTTTCGCCATCGCGGCGGCGTTCTACCTCAATTTTACATGCGACTCGGCCGAAACCAAAATGCCACAGGCCGCGATTCTCTAGAATTTTGAAATTCGCCTTCCCAAAATGCCGCGCAGGCAATCAGCACAGGTCGCGAAAACTTTGAAACGTGGCAAACCGCGACTTGGACGACGTGTCAGCCATTCGTGAGTGCCGCCGACAATTGCTTTAGGAGTTTCCCAAGCGGAACTCGGCGGAGCCGAGCCGTTAGAGGTAAATTCCTTAGCCGACCGAATTGCTATCGGCATAGCACTGGCGGTTTGTCGGCGAAAGGATTTGCCAATCGGCACTTGAATTCCCCGATGGCTTGATGCTTGCGTCTGGCCAAATCTTCCCATTACAATTCGGGCCGATTCCTGCCCAAATTGCTACCTGCTGCAGCCCATCCCATGAGTATTTTCCTCGGCATCGACATCGGCACCTCGGGAACCAAGACCATCGCCATTAACGAGCGCGGCAAGCTGCTTGCGTCAGCGACCGCGGAATATCCGCTGTACACTCCCAAACCGCTCTGGAGTGAACAAGACCCTGACGACTGGTGGAAGGCGACCGTTGCGACCGTTCGTGCGGTCGTGAAAATCGGCAAACTGAAACCGGCCGACGTCAAGGGAATCGGACTGTCGGGCCAAATGCACGGCTCCGTATTCCTGGATCGTCAGAACCGAGTGATTCGCAAGGCCATCCTCTGGAACGACCAGCGAACGGGTGCCGAGTGCGAAGAGATCGAACGTCGCGCAGGTGGCCGAAAACAGCTCATCAAAATGGTCGCCAACCCGGCCCTCACCGGATTCACCGCGCCGAAAATCCTCTGGTTGCGAAATCACGAACCCAAGCACTTTGAAAAAACCGCCAAAGTACTCCTCCCCAAAGACGATGTCCGTCGACGTCTAACCGGAGAATTTGCCACCGAAGTGAGCGATGCCAGTGGTATGTTGCTCCTCGACGTGGCCAAACGCAATTGGTCAAAGCAATTGCTCTCGAAATTGGATCTAGATATCGACCTGCTGGCCACATGCTACGAATCCGAAGAGGTCACCGGCAAGCTCACCGGGGCGGCGGCCACCGAATTGGGTCTGACGACGGATTGTGTCGTCGTGGGAGGCGCGGGAGATTGTGCTGCCGGAGCAGTCGGCAATGGCATTGTCCGCCGCGGTGTGCTATCTACCTCGATCGGCACCTCCGGCGTGATGTTTGTCCACAGCGATGAAGTGCAAGTCGATCCCCTCGGCCGGCTGCATACTTTCTGCCATGCAGTGCGTGGTAAGTGGCATCTCATGGGCGTAAATCTATCGGCCGGCGGCAGCTTGCAATGGTTTCGCAATCAGCTTTGCCAAGCAGTCATCGACGAGGCAAAAAAACGCAAAATCGACCCTTACGAAATCCTCTCGGAGGAGGCCGCCAAGATCGCCCCCGGCAGCGAAGGGCTATTTTTCCTGCCGTACCTGTCCGGCGAGCGCACGCCACACGCCGATCCTAAGGCCCGTGGTTGCTTCGTCGGATTAACGATTTCTCATACCCGAAGCCACCTTGTCCGCTCGATCCTGGAAGGCGTTACATACGCATTGCGCGATAGCCTGGAAATCATCCGCGGCCTCGGCGTGCCCGTGATTCAAGTTCGACCATCCGGCGGCGGTTCGAAAAGCCCGCTATGGCGGCAGATTCAAGCAGATGTGTTCGGCCAAAAAGTCAGCATGATTAACGCCGAACAAGGCCCTGCCTTCGGCGTCGCCCTGCTGGCGGCGGTCGGTGCAGGAGCCTACAAAGACATCGTCGAAGCCTGCGAAGCCACCATTCGCGTGGCCAAGGAGACGCCCGCCAACAAACAGGCCGTCGCCCACTACAACAAATCGTTCCCAATTTACCAGTCGCTCTACCCGGCGCTAAAAAAGCAGTTCGCCGCAATTGCCGATTTGTAACTCGGGTTTTCTGCTTGACTTGTAAAAACGTCAGGCTAGAAACCCTCTTCTGCGCCACAAAATTTTTGACAGCCCGGCCTCAATCGCGTATCTTGCTGAGAGGCGAACGCAGCCGAGTAAATGTTGATGTTTGGCATCAAGTTTCTCCTGATTTAACCCATACGCGGTAGTGTGACCGATCGTTTTGGCATTACCCGCGGCGCCTAAGAATTCCTGCCTGCGCGATGAGCGGATGGTGGGACATCTAAAATCCTGTGTTGTTCACGTGCCAAAATGCTAAAATAGACACGCCGACGGCCTGGTGGCCCCGGGAGCGCCTGTGGCAACGTGGGTGGTGTTGTTGGCAGTGGCGTCGGCCTTTCGCTCGCCACATTCTGAGATTGGTGATCACAGATTTCAATTTGAAATCGCTAAGGAGCGCTTCATGAGTTATCAACTCACGAACGGCAATGCCGCGACCGAGAATACGTCGTTTCCTTACCCTGGCATCCCCACGACTTGCGACGGCTCTGAGACCGTCGTGCATGTCGAAATCAATGTCACTCAAGGCGCCGGCGCGTTTCCCATCACCAGCTCCACAAATATGGGCAGTGGCTACAATGCCGCGGTGTCCAACGGCGGCAAAAATTTATGGGGCGATACCCTGATATTTGTCGAACCCGAAAGCGAACATTCGGCCGCTTCGTTTTGCGAAGGATTTGCCGCGGCAGGAGGTCGCGTGACGAACTTTACGTCCGGACAAGGTTTGGTGTTGATGAAAGAAGTGCTGTACACCATTTCCGGCAAACGGCTGCCCGTGGTGATGAATATCGGCGCGCGGGCGCTTACCAGCCACTCGCTCAACGTTCATGCCGGGCACGATGACATGATGTCGGTGGCCGACTGCGGTTGGGGAATGCTTTTCGGCCGTAACGCGCAGGAAGCCGGCGATTTGTGTCTCATCAGCCGCCGGGCCGCCGAAGCATCACAGACGCCGTTTTTCAACGTGCAAGATGGCTTTCTCACCACCCATACCGTCGAGAAAGTGCTACTGACGGAGCCGGAGTTCATGAAGGAGTTTATCGGTTCGCCGCAAGATAAACTCTTTAATTTGTTTGACACGGCCAATCCCATGATGTCGGGCGTCGTGCAGAATCAAGATTCTTATATGAAGGGCAAGATTGCCCAGCGCTGGTACTACGATCGCGTCGGCCCTGCGCTACGCGATGCATTCGATGAATTCTACCGCAACACCGGTCGCCAGTATGACTTCGTGATTCCACACCGCTGCGAAGACGCCGAATACATCATTGTTGGCATGGGCTGCTACATGGAGACGGCCGAAACGACGGTCGATTACCTGCGGCGCACCCGCGATCTCAAAGTCGGCTGTCTGACGATCTGCTCCTTCCGCCCATTCCCGTCCCAGCAGCTTGTCGAAGCCCTCAAGCACTGCAAAGCTTTTGCGGTGCTCGAGCGGATGGATGACCCGCTTTCGACCACGGGAAATCATTTGACGCGCGAAATCAAGGCGGCTTTCTGCGATGCCGCCACCGGCCGCTTTGGCCAAGAAAAGATCGACCGCATCCCAGTGATTTATTCCGGCTCCGCCGGGCTTGGCAGCCGCGACGTTCGCGCCGGCGACATGATCGCTGTCGTCGAGAACATGATCGAAGAAGGGCAAGACTATTTCTGCATCGGGATTGACCATCCGCTCGCGCTGAAAGTCACCGAAGACCCCGATTTGCGCCAGCCGGGCGCATTCTCGATGCGCGGCCACAGCGTCGGCGGCTTTGGTTCGGTGACAACCAACAAAGTCATCGCCACGATCGCCGGCGATGTCTTCGGCAAGGATGTACAGGCCTATCCCAAATACGGCTCGGAAAAGAAGGGCTTGCCAACGACTTATTATCTAACGATCGCCAACGAGCATATCTTGCTGCACAGCGAACTGGAGCACGTCGATCTCGTGGTCTTGAACGACACCAATGCGCTGTTCAGCGGAAATCCCCTGAAGGGAGTCGTTCCCGGCGGTGCGATGGTGATGCAATCGTCGCACGGCAATCCGCACGAAGTTTGGGAGCGCATCCCAGAACACCACAAGCAGACGATTCGCAAGAAAAACCTCCGCGTGTTCTATGCCGACATGGTGCAGATCGCGCGTGAGGTGGCATCCGTTGCCGACCTGCAAATGCGCATGCAAGGCATCGTCCTGTTGGGAGCATTTTTGCAACTAACTCCCTACGGGCGTGCGAGCAGCATGAGCGATGTGCAAGTCTACGCCGGTGTTGAAAAGGCGTTGCGAAAATACTTCGGCAAGCGCGGCGACCGTGTCGTGCAAGACAATTTGAAATGCGTCAAGCGCGGCTATGAAGAACTGCAAGAAGTACCGCAAGAGATCATGCAAAGAGTGATGGATCTGGAAACCGCGAATTCACGCTAGTTGTCGATGATCTGAGAAACCAACTAGCGTTCATGAGCGGTTTGAAACTGGATTAGCAAGAACTTCGCCTGATCAGAGCAGCTCATAACTTCCAGGAAACTACCATGGCAGCAGCCACCGAAAATGGTTCGATGAATGAAGCGCATCCGCGCGATCCATATAACAATAACAGCTACGGTACGCTGGTCGATTCGGGCTATAAGTATGTGAGCCTGCCGATTCTCGATGTTCGTAATTTCAACGAACGGATCATCCGCTCGTACGAGGAGGGAACCGCGGAAAAAGGCCTCGAAGCCGATTTGTCGGTGGCCCGCTCGCTCGTTCCTGCCGGCACCGCTACGCTGCGCGATTTCAGCTACATCGCCCCGGACATCCCGGAATACATCTCCAGCAATTGCACCGGCTGCATGGACTGCGTGACGCTTTGCCCCGATACGGCCATCCTCGGCAAGGTGCTGGGCGAGAGCGAGTTCGAGATGCGTCTTGCCGCCATTTCCGATCTCGCCGAACGCGAAGATTTCCGGCAGCAATGGTCGAAAACTCGCAAATATTACGAAGGTCCGGCCAAGAAAGTCGGCGAAGGGGGCCTGTTCAGCATCATGATCGACCCCAGCAAGTGCAAAGGCTGCGCGGAATGCGTGGCCGTCTGCGACGACGACGCCCTCAAGATGATCCCCAAGACCGAGCAGGTAATGACCCGCGCCCGCAAGAGCCACCGCTACTTCAAGCAGTTCGGCCCGAGCGACAAGCGTTACGTCAGCGATAACCTGCTGATCGACATGATGCTCAACGAGCAAACGCATCTTTATGTCGGTGGCGCGGGAAGCTGCGCCGGCTGCGGCGAAGGAACGGCTCTGCGAATGATGTGCGCCGCCACAGGTGCAAAGTACGGCGACGATTGGGGCATCATCGCGGCTACCGGCTGCAATACTGTTTATACCTCAACCTATCCGTACAATCCGTACCTGGTCCCTTGGACAAACTCCCTTTTTGAAAACGCCCCGGCAATGGCCATGGGCGTACGCGCCCGCTGGGACCAAGTGGGCTGGTCGCAAAAGCCGCTCTGGTGCATCGGCGGCGACGGCGCGATGTTCGACATTGGCTTCCAGTCCCTTTCGCGCCTCCTGGCCTCGGGCATGAACGTCAAAGTGTTCGTCCTCGATACGCAGGTCTATTCCAACACGGGCGGACAGGCCTCGACCTCCAGCTACACGGGGCAAAATACGAAGATGAGCTTCCACGGCAAAATCGTCGCCGGCAAGCAAGAGCGTCGCAAGGAAATCGCCCAGATTGCCATGATGCACCCGCGGACTTTCGTGGCCCAAACCACCTGTGCCCACGTCAACCATTTCTATCGCGCGGTGATCGATGCGCTCGAATTCGACGGCCCAGCGCTCATTTGCTGCTATACGACCTGCCAACCCGAACATGGCGTGGCCGACAATATGGCGACCGACCAGGCGCGGCTGGCGGTCGACGCCCGCGCATTTCCGCTGCTGATCTACGATCCGCGCAAAGGCGACACTATCCGCGAGCATCTCTCGCTACAAGGCAACCCCGCGGTGAATGACGACTGGTGGATCAATCCCAAGACCGGCGAGCAGGTCGATTTCATCGACTTCGCCCGCAGCGAAGGTCGCTTCGGCAAGCACTTCGACAAAGAGGGCAACCCCAGCGAAACGCTGCTTCGTGCCAATGCCGACCGACTCGAAAATTGGCATCTGTTGCAAGAGTTGGCTGGAGTCCGTGGTGCAAAACCTGCTGCCGTGCCAGCCGCCAAAAAACCGGTAATCGCCGCCGCCAAGCCGGCCACCTCGACGGAATCCAACGGCAATTCGATCAACGGACCATTGCCGGCCGGCCTGGCCGTCGGCACGCGCATCAAATACCACGACCGCGACACCGCCGATTGGGTCGCCGGCGTCGTTGAATCACTCGAACCGCCAGTTTTATCGCTCGACGACGATACCGAAATCCGCACGACCCCAGCGGTACTAGCCAGCGCCTTGGCGGAAGGCATTCTCGTTCAACATTTGTAGTCCCCTCATTCGCCGCTGCGCCCCATCTGCTCGACAACCTCACGCGTGATCCGCCGCAATTCGCGAATCGAGATCTTTTCCAGTTTCTTCCCTTGCCGGTCGAGATTCTCGTTGATCTTGATGGCCGTCTCTTGCATCACAGCATGGGTCTCTTGTGACCCGCCGCAGAGGAGGAAATTGTCTCCTTTGGTAATCCGCTTGTGGCCGTCCTCGGCATCGAAAGCCAATCCCAACATGGCTGCTTGCCGTTTTGGTTTGCGATGAACTGCTCTCACTGCGACCTCTTTAGGGTGTGAAATGTGCGTACGGATTCGATGATGCGAACGACAAAGTTGCCCTCGATCAATATCGTGTAATCTGTCTTTCGAACTATAGGCCGATCACGGGGGCAAGGTCAAGATGAAGGGCACACTTAGAAGCTGTAGCCTGGTCCGAAATAACTGCCCGAGTTTGGCGGTGCATGGCTCCTGAGCACGTACACAGCCTCGACCGTAGCGATCCCGAGTCCGGGTGTGCCCGCTGCTCCTGGAAGCCTTTGGTCGAACAAGCGAAGCCACGCCCGCCAGGAAGCCGTTCGGACGGACTCGCTTCCTAACGGACAAAGTGTGGAAATACGCCAACGCTCGAAGGTCAAAAGATAGCAGTTAACAATTGAGTCTTCGTCAGTAAGTGCAATTGTTACTTGCGTCTGGCAGACGAATTTTCTGAGGTATGGTAATCGCAAGAGAAAGATCGAAGGTTGCAATTTCCAACCGCCGAGAATTCGACAAAACCTTGGTTATCACAAATCGACCGCGAATCCGAGGTACATAATCGCGCGACAATTCTTGCACCGCTCGGCTCGCAGCATCGAGTATCCGACATCCTGCTAAACTCCCAGGCCTTGCTATTCGACTAAATACTAAACATACGATTCAATCACGTGTCTCTGGGTTCCTATCCCAGTGCCTGCGAAGCAATAACTGGACACATTTCGGAAATGCAGGCAACCGAAAAGCCGCACTGTTCTCGAAGAGCAATCATCAACCGCTAGAGTTTCAGGTCGAGAAATAAACCAAGAGCCTCATTACGCATTTCCGCCCACCTACGTGATGCGCGGTCGGGTTAGCGTGCCACAACGAGAGCGTCGGTGCCACGACCCAGAAATAATGGGACCAAATCCTAAGTTCCTTGGATCCGCCCATTCACAAGCCCCCTCGCCACCACTTCCACAAATTGTTTCCGCATCGTGATGTTCCCCGGAACTTCGACCGGCGCATAGCGGCATGCGGTTGCGAGCATTTGGCCGGGTTGGTTTTCTATCGGCGATTCAATCAGCACTCGCAGACGGCGGCCGCACAAAGAGCGGTAATAGCGGTCGCGCATTTCGGCTTCCAAAGCGGTGAGTAGTTCGACGCGGACGGATTTTACGTCTGGCGGTACTTGATCCGGCAATTCGGCGGCCGGCGTGCCGCGGCGGCGGCTGTAGGGGAATATGTGGATTTTTGAAAATCCCAACTCTCGGACAACTTCGCAGGTAGCCGTGAAATCTTCATCTGCCTCGCCAGGGAAGCCGACAATGATGTCGGTCGTAAGCGCAGGCTGATCGAGTGTCTGTTGCACAAGTCGACAACGGTCGATAATCCGCTTTGCACCCCAGCGGCGGCGCATGCGGCGCAGCACGGCGTCGGAGCCGCTTTGCATCGAAATGTGCAAGTGCGGGCAAACCTTGTCAGGGTTCTTGGCCATGGCGGCGATTAGCTCGCGGGTAACTTCGGTGGCTTCAATACTTGATAGTCGAATGCGAAAGTCGCCCGAAAGTGCGGCGATTTTTTCAACGAGGTTTGCGAGGCGAATCCAGTCTTGTTTTGGCCGGCCACGGTTCCATTCGATGCCGTAGTGGCCGAGATGAATGCCGGTGAGGATCAATTCGCGATAGCCGCCGGCGACTAGCTGCTCGACTTCGTTCAATATGTGCTGCACGGGTCGACTGGCAAGGTATGGCCGAACTTTCGGAATTATGCAAAAGCTACAATGGAGCACGCAGCCATCCTGCACCTTGACATACGCCCGCTGGCGATTGGCAAATGTGTTGATCCCCGTCGGTAGATCGACCACGCCGAAGCGGCCGAGCAAGTCTGGCAGTTCTCGCTTGTCGGTAACGATCTCCGCCACGCCAGGTAGCCGAGCGACTTCGTCTGGAGCGCGCGTGGCATAGCAGCCCATGACGACGATCCGTGCATCGGGATTTCTCGCGGCCAGTTGGCGAATGGCTTGGCGGCTCTTAGAATCCCCTTGCTGCGTGACCGTGCAAGTATTGACTAGGCATAAGTCGGCCCGCTCGTCGTCTGCGGCATCTCGATAGCCGATGCCCGTGAGTGCCTGGCGGAGGAATTCGGTCTCGTACTGATTGACTTTGCAGCCGAGCGTAACGGTGCGGAGCAGAGGATGTCCGGCCGGCTTGTGTCCGGTGTCTGGTGACAAGTACACGGGCGATATCATGGATGCTTTCAGCAAATTGACAAACAATGTCGCCAGTCCATCGAAAGCCAGACGTCCAGGCTCCAGTCTAACAGGGACTCCTTAAGCGGCAGGCTCGATCGTGGCCTTCATCGAACCTTTGCAATTCTTGATATTGTCTTTGCCGAAGGCGTGGATTTGGTCGCGTTTCAGTTCGGCGTGTTCGCGAGTGGTGGTCAGCACGATGGTGCGACCCTGCTGATCGACTTCGTTGGCAATTTTGGCACCCTGCTCGGCCGTATGGCCAAACAGCTTTTGCATCATATGGACGACATATTCGAAGGTATGGTCGTCATCGTTCCAAAGCACGACATTGTATGGCGGCTGCCGCCGAGGGTTATCTTTCGTGCGGGTTTCCGGCGGCACGACGGTTTCGATCTCCGGCAAATCGACGACTGCGGTTCCGGAATCTTCTGAACTCATGGCAATTTCCTGGCCTGGGACACTAACACAATAGGCGATTTGCCCTCCAGCGAGTATTATTGCCAATTTGGCGACACTGCGACAACACCGGCAAATCGTTTTTCCAGTTGAACCAGCCGCAGCAACCGAGTCAAGCAATGACGAATGTCCGAAAAAATGACGAAGCACAATTAATCGAATCTCGACATAAAGCCATTGCGGCCTAATGTCGTTGAAGATTCGCTAGAAATTCGACATTCCTGCTTGTGTCAAATCGCTCCTGTGCGGCTCGATCGTCGAAACATTCACACACCATTTTATCATGCAAAAATTGAATGCCTATCTTTCCGCCAATGCCGATCGCTTTGAGGAGGATTTGTGCGAACTGCTGCGGATTCCGAGTGTGAGTGCCGACAGCAAGCACCAAGAGGATGTGCGCCGGGCGGGCCAGTGGGTGCTTGGGCAGTTTCAATCACTGGGGCTTTCAACCGAGCTATTGGAGACGCCGGGGCATCCGGTGGTGTATGCCGAATCGCCGCCGGTGGCTGGGGCGCCAACCGTATTGGTTTATGGACATTACGACGTTCAGCCTCCGGATCCGCTGGAAGAATGGGTTTCGCCGCCGTTCGAGCCAACGCGGCGAGACGGGAATCTCTACGCCCGCGGCGCAACCGACGACAAAGGGCAGATGCTCACGCATGTCAAGAGCGCGGAAGCATGGCTCAAGAGCGAAAGAAAACTGCCGGTGCAATTGAAGTTTCTCATTGAAGGGGAAGAAGAAATTGGCAGCAAGCATTTGGCCGACATGGTGTCGGCCAATCGCGAGAAGCTGAAGTGTGATGTGATCGTGGTCAGCGATTGCAGCCAATTTGGACCGGGGCAGCCGGCGATTACTTACGGCTTGCGAGGCCTGGCCTATTACGAGCTACGTTTGACCGGGCCAAAGCAAGATCTGCACTCGGGCACCTTCGGCGGCGGCGTGGTGAATCCCGCGATTGTGCTGACAAAAATCCTGGCTGCATTGATCGACACCAAAGGCCGCATCCAAGTGCCAGGGTTTTATGACGACGTGCTTCCGCTGACCGATCGAGAAAGAAAGCAGTTTGCCTCGCTGCCGTTCAATGAGTCGAACTTCATGCAACAAATTGGCGTTGATGCCGTCGCGGGTGAAGAGGGCTATTCGACGCTCGAACGCCGCAGCGCACGTCCGACGTTCGATATCAACGGATTGACGAGCGGCTATCAAGGCGAGGGAGCGAAAACAATTCTGCCCGCGAAGGCGAGTGCGAAATTCAGCTTCCGTTTGGTGCCGAATCAAGATCCCAAGAAACTGACGTTGGCATTGGAAAAGATGCTACGGAAGCTTTGCCCGGCAGGAATTAGACTGGAGCTCATCGATTTCGGCGGCTCGCCAGGCGTGGTCGTGCCGCTGGATAGCCCCTTTGTCGAGGCGGCTGCGAAGGCAATTGAACAAGGCTTCGGGAAAGCGCCGGTGTTCATTCGCGAAGGAGGCTCAATACCTGTGGTTTCGACGTTCCGCCAAATCCTCGGAGTCGATACGCTGCTGCTGGGCTGGGGACTCGACGACGACAACACGCACAGCCCGAACGAAAAGTTTTGTCTGGCCGATTTCCACCGCGGAATCAAGGCCAGCGCGCAACTGTGGATGGAACTGGCGAAAGCCAAATAGCTGGGATGCAGCGCAGCGAACTGGAAAATCGAGAGAATGCGGATGAACTCCGATCAACACGGATCAGTGCATGTTGAGATTTCCTCTAGAATTCTTAAGAATCGATTGCTACTTTCGCCGAAGTCTTGGTTGACCTGGACTCATCTGTGTTCGCTTGACCATGAATATCGTTCTTGTACAAGATTATTTATAACATGCTCGATCGCAAATTTGTTGTTGAGAACGCCGAACTCGTTAAGAAAAACTGCGCAAATCGCGGAGCGAGAGCCGATGTGGATCGCCTGGTTACATTGGAGGCCGAGCGGCGAGCGGTGCAGGCGAATATCGACCAGTTGAACCGCGAGGCCAATGAGGTGAGTAAGTCAATCGGCCAGGCGAAAGACCCCGCAGAGCGCGAAACGCGCAAGGAGCATGGGCGGCAGCTTCGCGAGCAAGTGACGGCGGTGACCGATCAATTGAAACTGGTCAGCGACGAGGCAGACGGAATTCTGCGCACGATTCCGAATATGACGCATCCCGATGCGCCGGTGGGTGGTGAAGATGCAGCCCGCGAAGTTTGCCGCGGCGCGTCGCCAATCCCCAAATTTAATTTCAAGCCGCTTGATCATGTGACGCTTGCGGAGAAGTTGAATCTGGCCGATTTCGAAGCCGGTGCAAAGGTCGCTGGGCATGGGTTCTATTTTCTGAAAAACGATGCCGTGCTGTTGGAATTGGCACTGCAGCAATACGCCATCGATAAATTAATCCGCGAAGGCTTTACACCGACAATTACACCGGATCTGGCGCGCAACGAGATTTTGGCCGGCATTGGGTTCATCCCGCGCGGGCCAGAGACGCAGATCTATAGCATCGATGGAACCGATTTGAGCCTGGTCGCGACAGCCGAAATCACGCTTGGCGGGTTCTTGAGCGATACGATTTTGGACACCGAGCAACTACCGATCAAAATGTGTGGCATCAGCCACTGCTATCGCACCGAGGCGGGCGCCCACGGCAAGGCAACGCGCGGGCTGTACCGAGTGCATCAATTCACCAAGGTTGAAATGTTCGCCTTCACGCTTCCGGCGGAAAGCGACGCGATGCTCGAATATCTTTGCCGCTTAGAGCGCGAGATTTTCGACGGCCTGGGAATCCCCTACCGCGTCATCGACACCGCCAGTGGCGACCTTGGCGGCCCGGCCTATCGCAAGTACGACCTCGAAGCCTGGATGCCCGGCCGCGGCGAAAACGGCGAATTCGGCGAAGTGACCAGCACCAGCAATTGCACCGATTACCAGGCCCGCCGGCTGGGGATTCGCTACAAGCACAAGGGCGAAAAAGGGACGCACTTCGCCCACACGCTCAACGGGACGGCCGTCGCGATTAGCCGCGCTCTGATTGCAATCTTGGAGAACTACCAGCAAGCCGACGGAAGCGTGATCGTGCCAGAAGTTCTGAGAAAGTGGATCGGGAAGGATTGCATCACGGCCTTGCGGCCACGATGAAATTGCCGTGGTGTATCGCGAATTCACCGCGGGAACAATTCGATCGAACTGGCGCTTGTCATCCGTTCCGCCGGGGTAGACTCGCCAAGGCTTGGAATCGACGAATGGGGAACGATCTGTGTGCTGGGCAGTTGGAGCGACGCAGCGGATTTCGGTGAGGAAAGCAGCGTCGGATTTGGTTCATTGGCTGCCGCGCCTGCCAGCTTTTCGAGCTTGAAGTACTCGAGCGGCAACGAACTACCTCGCTGGCGAACGCTGCCCATTTCCCAGCCGACAACTCTTAACAAACTTCTTCTTTGACGCAGCCGCGGCAGGCCGCCCCGCAGCCCTTGGTTTTCTTTCGGGAATTCAAGAATCTCCAGCTGCGCCATGCCAAGTAGGCAGCGGCAAGGGCGACGAAGGTGAGGGCGAGATAATCTTGCATTGCAGCACTTCAAAAGAGCGATCCGATTTGATAGGTGGCCAGCGCTCCAAGATATGCCAGTACCGTCATGTAGGTAAATGTGAACGCCGACCAGCGCCAACTGCCGGTTTCGCGTTTGATGATCACCAGCGTCGCACCGCACTGGGCGCAGAGGGCGAAAAAGACCATCAAGCCCAGCGCCATCGGCACGGTGAAAATCGGACGAGTGGTGCCGTCCCAGGCAGCGTTTTGCAATTGCGTCTGCAACTGTGTTTGCCCCGCTTCGCTATCGACTTCCAAACCTTCGCCCAAGTTGTAAATCACTCCCAACGTGCCAAGCACCACTTCGCGGGCCGGAAACGAAGCCAGCACCGCGCTGCCGACGCGCCAGTCCCAGCCCAGTGGTCGCACGACTGGCTCGATGAAATGCCCCAGCCGGCCCAAATAGCTTTGACGCTGCATAGCACCGGTCTTCAATAGTTCGAACTGTTGAGGATCGTGGAAGCGGGCGAGTTCCCCGTCGAGAAACTGTCGATGTGCGTCGCTTGCGGGCAATTCCGCCGCCTGAGCGTCGAGCTTCGCCTGCTGCGCGGCCAACTCCACTTCGACCTCCTCTTCGTTGTGCGGGTAGTACAACAGCGCCCATACGACAACTGCGACCGCGACGATCAGCGTTCCGGCCCGCCGGATAAACGACCAGCCTCGTTCCGCCATCCGCTGGAACACCAAGCGTGGCGAAGGAAATTTGTACGGCGGCAACTCCATGACAAACGCCGGCGCTGGGCCGCGGAGCATCGTCCGTTTAAGCACCAGGGCCACGATGGCTGCCGCAACGATGCCTACCAGATACATCACGAACATCACGATCCCTTGAAGCGACAATATTCCACCAAGATAGAGATTGGAAGGAATAAATGCGTAAATGAGCAGCGAGTAGACCGGTAGTCGCGCCGAGCAACTCATCAACGGAGCGATCAAAATCGTCGTCAGGCGGTCGCGGCGATTTTCGATCACCCGCGTCGCCATGATGCCGGGAATTGCGCAAGCGAACGAAGACAGCAGTGGGATGAACGACTTGCCGCTCAGGCCGACGCGAACCATCAGCTTGTCCATCAAATAGGCGGCCCGCGCCATATAGCCACAATCTTCCAGAATGGCGATGAACATGAATAAAATGAGAATCTGCGGCAAGAACACAATCACGTTGCCGACCCCGCCGACGATGCCATCGACGAGCAGCGACCGTAGCGCGCCGGCACCCATACTCGATTTGATCGATTCGCCGACCATATCGACGCCGCCGTCGATCGCCGACATCAGCGGCTTGGCGGCCACGAAAATCGAAGAAAACAGCGCCAGCATCACGATTGCGAATACGACCGTGCCCCACACGCGATGCGTCAGTACTCGATCGACTCGATCGCTGGGGGTTTCGGCATAGTGCGACGGCCGCGAAACGATGCCTTCCAATATCTTGCCAGCCCATTGGTAACGAGCCATTGCCTCGACCGCCGGCACCGGAAGGCCCGCTTCGGCAAGTCGATGGCGTGCGGTTGTCAGATGTTCGTGAAGTTCGCCATTGACCCCAACGGGTCCAGCCAGAACCCTGCGACTTGCGAGATAGCCGCTCGTATCGAGCAGCAACCGTTCGACCAGATAGCGCGGCACGACCCGCGCTGGCTTGTCCGTCGCGCCAGCCGAATTCAGCAGCGCTTCGAGCTTGGCTACCTCAGCTTGAAATGCCGCTGGAAACGGGCTTTCGCGCTGGACTACGGTTCGCTTGACGACGCCCATTAGCGTCTGCTTCAATTGCTCGATGCCGATTCGCTTGTTGGCCTGCAATGCGACGACAGGAATGCCGAGCCGTTCTTGCAATCGCGAGGCGTCGATGGTCAATCCACGATCGCGCGCCACATCGATCATGTTCAGCGCCACGATCGTCGGCAATCCGAGTTCGAGCACTTGGCTGACGAGATATAAATTACGCTCCAAATTACTGGCGTCGACGATGCAGAGGACGGCGTCGCACGCAGGCAAGTCGCTTTGCCGCCCCAGCAGGACATCGACCGCAACCATTTCATCGGGAGACCGTGGAGCGAGGCTGTAGGTTCCCGGCAGATCGACCAGCGCCAACCGCTGACGACCGTATTCCATGTGACCGATTTTTTTTTCGACCGTGACGCCAGGGTAGTTTCCAATCCGCTGTCGCACGCCGGCCAGCGCCGTGAACAACGTCGATTTGCCGGTGTTCGGATTGCCAACAAGCGCGACGGTAACAGTGGTAGGTTCAACGGCAGGCATGGTTTGTCAAATGCAATCTGCAAATCGCGGCATGCAAATTCGCGGCGGTATGCTCTTGATCCGGTTTTCTGCAATTTGCATTCACACCAAACTCAGGATCTCGACGCGGGCGGCTTCGCTGTGGCGGACGCTGAGCCGATAGCCGCGTAGCTCAAGTTCCATGGGATCTCCCAGCGGCGCGACACCCAGCACTCGAACTTCCACGCCCGGCGTCAGCCCCATTTCGAGCAGTCGCACGCTGATTTCGTCATTGCCGGCGATGTGCTTCACCTTTCCGCCGCTGCCGACGCCAAGTTCCGCAAGCGTCGTCATGACGGCACTCCGGGTCGCACCAGCACTCCCAGCATATCGTCGGATCGAATGCAGAGCCGGTGGCCGCCAAATCGAACGATGCATGGAGAGCCTGGCTGAACCATTTCCAGTTCCACCCCCTGAGAAACTCCCATCTCGCGCATCCGCTGTACTTGTTCAAGGGTACCGACGACGTCGGCCACCATGGCACGCGTACCGCGTTGGAGGCGGCTAATCGGCACGAGATCATACATGGCAGGCTATCGCCTAATTGAGATTGAGTATCAACAGTGAATCAATTCTATCGCGACCGTGTCGATTCCACAAGCGACTTATGACGGCGTCGGGGACGATGCAGAAATCGCGGTTGCGACCGCCAGAGATCGTTCCACGACCGCGTCCGAAGCGGCGTCGAACCGGTTCGGAACGGCGAGAATTTATGATTGGTCATGGTATCTACCACGATGTCTTCAAGACTGGTAGGAATTGTATTGGCCGACTGCCTTGCCCTGCGGATGGGGGCTACTGTACGAACTTTCCAGGAATTGAAAGCAGTGTTCCTCCCTGAGTTGGAAAAGTCGTCGGCTTCGTCTTGCATCAAGTCAAAGCACTGACTTTCTCCGCGGGTTTGCCCTGTCGCATTGTGCTGTAGTAGCGGAAGAAGCCAAAGAGACTCTTGGAGAGCCGAGTCTACTGCCGCAGTCGCCGGTCGAAGCAGGCCGATTTTTGCCGTAAATTTAGGTTCCTGCGGGGCCATTCTTTTTCTTGCACTTCGCAATTTGGCATACGAATATGGTAGGGTTGCGTGTAGTTTTCTTTGGATGCTGATTTCATGAAACTCAATCGACTATTTTCCTTAGGCCTGACCAAGCACGGCAACAACCAACCGGCGGCTCACATGACGTTTGCCACGTCGAAGGTGGGGCGATCGCTGTCGCAAACCGGGTTGTTTTTGCGGAAGCAACTTTGGATTTGGCCGATCATTGCGGTCGTAGTGTTGACAATTGTCGGACTGTTCGTGCGCAGCGCGATCGAGACGACAATGAAAGATTCGTTGCGGTCGCAGATTTCGACGACGCTCGACATCGAAGCGGCAATGCTCGAAACCTGGCTTAATTCACAGAAAGACAATGCCGAGTCGATGGCTAACGACCTCGAAACGCGGCAAATTGCTTACGGACTGCTGGAGCCTGGCGGGTCAGAAGAGCACAAAGTGGTCGTCGAGCCGGTGGTCGTGCGAGCGAAGCTCGACAAGGCACTCGGCCCAGGATTGTCGGCGCACGACTATGTGGGCTATTTTGTCGCCGATCGAAAGAAGCAGATCGTCGCTTCGTCCAACCCTGAAATACTGGGACTCAAAGACGTCGATGAATATGACTCCTTTCTTTCCAACAGCTTGAACGGAATCGCGAGTGTGTCGCCGCCGTTTCCAGGTGTCGCCGCGGTGAAAGATTCCAAGGGGCGGTTGCGAACGGGAATTCCGACGATGTGGGTCTCCGCTCCGGTGCGCGATGAAAGTTTTCAGGTGATCGGCGTGCTGGCGCTGCGTATTCGGCCGGAAGCGGAATTTACGCGCATTTTGCAGTTGGGGCGCATCGGCCAGACCGGCGAGACCTACGCCTTCGATAAGACTGGGCGGATGGTATCGAACAGCCGTTTCGATGATCAAATGATCTTGTCCGGGCTTTTACCCGATGAGATAGGAAGTACGTCGCTCTTGAAAGTACTCCTTCGCGATCCGGGCGGAGATGTGACGAAGGGGCATCGACCGACCGCCCGGCGCGATGAGCTTCCGCTGACGCACATGGCGGCCGAAGCCATTGTCGGGCGGCCGGGAGTCGATGTCGATGGCTATCGCGATTACCGCGGCGTGCTCGTGGTTGGAGCCTGGAAATGGCTACCCGACGCGAACCTCGGCATCGCGACCGAGATCGATTACTCCGAGGCATTTCGACCGCTTGCGATTTTGCGGTGGACATTTTGGGGGCTGTTCGCTCTCTTAGCGCTGAGCGCCGTGGCGATCTTTATCTTCACCATCATCGCGGCGCGCTGGCGGCGCGAGGCGCAAAAAGCCGCCATCAAAGCGCAGCAGATCGGCCAATACACGCTGGAGCAAAAGCTTGGCTCCGGTGGCATGGGGGTCGTTTACCGTGGCCATCACTCGATGCTCCGACGGCCGACGGCGATTAAGATGCTCGACGTGGACAAGGTGAATGAAGCCTCCATGGAACGGTTTGAGCGTGAAGTCCAAATTACCAGCCAATTGAACCATCCGAACACCGTCGCGATCTATGACTACGGCCGCACTCCCGAAGGCGTGTTTTACTACGCAATGGAGTATTTGGACGGCATCGATTTGCAGGCGCTCGTCGAGCGCTATGGACCACTGCCAGCGCCGCGGGCGATTCATATTTTGCAGCAAGTTTGCGGTTCGCTCTACGAAGCCCATTCACTCGGCCTGGTGCATCGCGACATCAAGCCCGCCAACATTATGCTCAACCGCCGCGGCGGCGAGCCCGACGTGGTGAAGGTGCTCGACTTCGGCCTGGTCAAAGCGCTCGACGACGAAAAAAGTAAGACCGACCAGCGCGGCTTGACTGGCACGCCGCTGTACATGTCCCCCGAGGCAATTCAGATGCCCAACTCGGTCGATGCGCGGAGCGATTTGTACGCGGTCGGTGCCGTGGGGTATTTCCTGCTAACGGGTCTGCCGGTGTTCGATGCCGACAGCGTGGTCGATCTATGTCACAAACACGTTGCCACGCCGCCGACGCCTCCATCGCAGCGGGCGAACATTTCCATTCCGCCGGAACTGGAAAATGCTCTGCTGTCGTGTTTGGAAAAATCGCGCGCCAAGCGCCCGCAAACGGCCCGCGACCTGTCGCAGCTCATCTCGCGCTGCCAAGAAGCGTTGCGATGGTCGATCGAAGAAGCCGACGCTTGGTGGGGTCGCCACGAACGCGGGCAAGGATCGATGGATGTCCCGAAAACGCCGAACCCTGCCAGCGGCACCGCCTCGCGTGGGTATGATTTAACAATGGATCAACAGTAACGCGCCTGCGCCGAACGGGTGGTTTCGATCAAGCTCGTCAACGCAGAACTGTCTTATGTCGTTTGATCTTGCGCCGATATCTGTCTATCATTGCGCGTTGCGTCTTCGACTCTTGTAAGGTTTGCCAGCTAGCTCGCCTGCCGCCGTCCCACCCTGGGTGAGTGATTTCCTTTTTTGCCATTGAGGAGTTTTAAAAGCCTCGCGCCTCCCGCCGCACGTTTATCAAGACCGCCGCGCTCGCCGTTACCGCCCCGGCCATTGTGCCGCGAACGGTGTTTGGGGCCAATGCTCCGAGCAATCGCATCCATATCGGGTTTATCGGTCTTGGCAATCAGAGCAAGATCGACTTGCCGAATTTTCTCAAGAACGACGACGTGCA
Source organism: Pirellulales bacterium (assembly GCA_020851115.1). GTDB lineage: Bacteria > Planctomycetota > Planctomycetia > Pirellulales > JADZDJ01 > JADZDJ01. The sequence continues at coordinate 4,837 of JADZDJ010000054.1, read as the reverse complement.
AGTGCTGGCTGTGTGCGATGTGAACACTGGCAGCGACGGTTATCGAGATCCGAAGGATTTTCTCGGTCGCGAGCCGGGCAAACAGAAAGTCGAGGCGTACTACGCCGATCGGCAGCCATCGGGAACGTACAAGGGTTGCGACGCGTACACCGACTTCCGCGATGTGCTGGCACGCGATGATCTCGACGCGGTCGTAATCGTTGCCCCCGATCATTGGCACGCGGTCATGACCGTCGCGGCATGCGCGGCCGGCAAAGATGTTTACTGCGAAAAGCCGCTGTCGCTGACGGTGGCCGACGGGCAATCGATGGTCAAAGCCGTCCGCCAGTACAAGCGGATCTTGCAAACCGGCAGTCAACATCGCTCCAGCGATGCCATTCGCCGTGGTTGCGAGTTGGTTCGCAACGGCCGCATCGGCAAGCTGCAGCGGATCTTTACGTTTGTCGCAGAAAACAACTTTGCCGGTCCCGGCCCCGGATGGACGCCAATGCCGGTGCCCAAGGGGTTTGATTATCCGATGTGGCTCGGACCGGCGCTGGATGCGCCGTATCATGCCGACCGCTGCTTATATAAATTCCGCTTCATCGCCGATTACTCTGGCGGCCAGACAACAAACTTCGGCGCGCATTCGCTCGATGTGGCGCAATGGGGCCACGGCACGGAGTTAACGGGTCCGGTAGAGTTTGCCGACATGGGGTCAGAATGGCCGACGCCAGGGTCGCTATTCACCACGGCTACCAAGGTGGCGTTCGAGGCGCGGTACGCCGACGGAGTGACGCTAGTATGCGAAACGCGGCAGCCAGGTTTCGGAGCACGGTTCGAAGGTTCGGAAGGCTGGGTGCAATTGGATTCGAATGGATTGAGGTGCTCGCCAGAATCACTGAAGACAACCTTCATCGGCCCCAATGAAATTCACCTTCCCGTAAGTGTTTTGGGCGATCTAGCGATGGAAGACAGCGCGGCCGAATCACGCCACGTCCGAAACTTCCTCAACGCGGTGAAATCGCGACAAGACCCCATCGAACCTGTGGAAGTCGGCCACCGCACGGCGAGCATGTGCCACCTGGGAAATATCGCCATGCAGCTCAAGCGAAAAATCAAATGGGATCCGGAAGCGGAAAAAATAGTCGGCGACGATGAAGCCGCATCGATGCTCAGCCGCCCCAAACGCGTGCCGTGGACGATTTCGTAGATTCCACCTCGGCGATGATATCGAAAACCGCTCTTGATCGTGCTGCACGTTGCGTCCACTCATCGAAAATGATCGTGCTGTGCATTGCGGGGCCGTTCGAGCACTGATCCGTGTTTTGTGGCTGCTATCTTCGGTCTTGTCGAGGTGTCGAGGCGCGTCCGGCAGCTACGGCCTTATTTGATCTCCGCTACGCACTGCACAAATCGCCCGCCGCTTTCGTACCAACCTTGTCCGATAAAGCGACACCAACCCACAACGACCAGCAGTTCGATTGCTCCCCCGTCCGTGCCGGCAAATGCGGCAATCATGCGGCGGTGCATCAATGGGCCCGTGTGGAAAAACCCGATGCCGCGTTCAGAAAGGGAAGTGCCCACGACTACCATCGGTTTGTCGAGGGGCGTTCGACCGTCATCGGCCACGGGAGTAAGGCTGATCAATCGCGGAAATGGGTAGCGGCGATCGTGCCGGCGTTCGATCGTCGGAGCGACTGGTAACAGGGATTGAAGCAATTGCCGGACTCTGGCGCGAATGGCGGCGTCGCCGGCCCGGCCAACGGCACAATGGGGGCCCGCCGAAAGCGGTTGACGGAGAGAAGGTGTCGCTTTGGCATCGACTTGGGGTTGGATCATAAAGCAAACAGCTCCGGGATCTACAGGAACATTACGATTGCTGCGGATATCGAGCATCCGATGGCATCATTGCAGCGGAACGGCAATGTCGTAGCCACGGGATAAAAATGCAGGGACGAACACGCGGTAGCCGAGAGACGAGGCAAGGGCAATTCGACGTTCGCGTAACGATCGGAGTCTGAAAAGCTTAACGAACAGCGCTGTGGATGAGTATTGGACGCTTTGTGGGTCAAGGCGGAATGTGGGTGAACTTGCGAGCCTCGATACGACTCGCTTCCAAAGCGCCTGGGGTGTCGGCATTACAACAATAGGTCGTGGCTGAAGCGATGCAAGTTGGCTCCGAACAGGAATCGTCAGATATACCCCACCCACCTTGCCATGACACATTGCGAGGAATTGAGTATTCTGATCTTTACAGCCTCCTTTTTGCCAGTTGCGCGGTGTTGTAATCGAGGAGGGCCAAGGATGGCATGGCGTAAAGTGGAAGTTGGCGAAGCGGAACGGGAATCGATCCGGTGAGATCGTTTAGGGCATGAGGATCGGTTTGTGCGGCAGAAGCTGGATGTGCTGTGGCTATTGCACCATGGCCTGAAACAAGCGGCCGTTTGCCAGATTACAGGTGTTTCGCGCAAGACCGTGGATCGTTATTTGACCTTGTGGGAAGCCGGCGGCCTGGAGGCGGTCTATGAAAACAAGCACTATCATCCGACCAGCGCTTTGGAGACGCATCGCGAGAAGCTTAAGGCGGAATTTCAGGCCCATCCTCCGCGAACGGTTGCCGAAGCCGCATCGAGGATCCTCGATGCCGAACAGGCAAGACTGCGTCCCGAGCAAACGGCAGGGCCATATGGCTTTGCGGGTAGCATGGAAAGCCCTCTGCCTGCGAACTAACCATCGATTGACAATTTCGATCTAATGGCATACATTACAGATGTCAAGGTCCGCATATCTATAGGCAATTTTCTTGAGATGAGTTTTGATGATTTCGCGGACTGCCGAATATGCGCTGCGAGCAATTACATTTTTAGCAGGTCAAAATAGCCAGCCTCGAACAACGGCCCAAATTGCCGAGCAAACTCAGATGCCCATAGGCTATTTGGCAAAAGTGATGCGTAGCCTGGGTCGTGCCGGCTTGGTGCATTCGCAGCGCGGGCTTCAGGGCGGATTTGTCTTGGTGGCAGACCCTCGCTCGCTCTCTATTTGGCAAGTTGTTTCGGCGGTCGAACCATCTCGCCGCGTCAAAGAGTGCCCACTCGGATTGCCCGACCATGCACAACTATGCCCCCTTCATGCACGGCTAGATTATGCCGCCGAATTGGTCGAAAATGCGTTTCGGCAGACCACCATTCAGGAATTGCTGGAGCCGGATGCGGTCAATCGGCACACCTGCAAGTTTCCCGACAGACGAATTGATGAGCCGTGCTCCAAAGAGGCGACTTGTTGATGAACGGGCATTTACCAGACCGCCATTCACGAAGCGGAGGCATTACCGTGCAAACCCAAGTTTCCACCATTCAAAGTTTGCCTGGTCAAGACTTGGACGCCAAAACGATGCCTGGCCACTGGTTGCTGGCAAGGTTGGGCAAGCGGGTGCTACGGCCTGGCGGCATTGCAATGACTCGGTGGCTGATTGGCTCATTAGAGATTTCCCAGGCGGATGACGTGGTTGAGCTTGCGCCGGGACTTGGTATTACCGCACGAATCATCGCACAGCATTCTCCGCGCAGTTTCGTCGGCGTCGAGCGCGACCAGGCCGCCGCCGCTGCCGTCGCCAAGGTGATCGATCCATCGCGCGATCGCTGCGTCGTTGGCCGTGCAGAGCAATCGGGCCTGCCAAGCGAATCCGCGACAATCGTCGTGGGAGAAGCAATGCTGTCCATGCAACCCGCAACGCAAAAAGAGCGGATTGTGAACGAGGCGCACCGATTACTGAAGCCACACGGGCAATACGCCATTCACGAAGTGTGCGTTCAACCAGATGACTTAAGCTCAATGGAGCGGCAGATCATTGAAGAAGAAATGTCGCGGGCGATTCGCGTGGGAGTCAAACCAATTTCGGCGGCCCAATGGCGACAACTGCTCACAACCCAGGGATTTGAAATTGTTTCCGAGCACCACCGCCCGATGAATCTGCTCAGGCCGATGCGTATCTTGCGCGATGAGGGCCTGCGAGGATGCTTGCGGATCTTGGTAAAACTTGCCAGCGATCGAGCCGCGCGACAGCGAGTGTGGCAGATGCAAAGGGTTTTCTGGCGTCATCGAACGCATTTGTCGGCCATTGGAATTGTCGCCAGAAAAATTGCAACCGAAAGGGATCCAGTTATTTAAACTGACCCGCCCGCATCGTCACTTCCACTGCCGATCCGACTGCTTCCGGCTGGAGCGACCCATTGCCGTGTGGGATTTGCACCCAAGGAAAACCAACTCCTTTTCACGCCGCACAGAGAAATGCGGGTTAGCCCAAGTCAGAACCACCAGTTGAACTGGTGTCATGAGGAAGGCCCCTAAAAAGGGCGGTGCTTAGTGGTTACGATTGATTGTCAAACAATCCCCGTTCCTGGTTCCGCTCAACGCCCGCGAATCGGCGAAGAACTCCTCGATCTTTCGCTCGCGGTAGACAATCTTCTTGTCGCGACTCTGTTCGTTCGCCCTGCGCGGCGTCAGTTCCAGTCGATTTAGCCTGCTCTTGCCCGCCAACGGCTTGCCCCGGTCGCGGCGGTCGAGGCGATCTTGCCCGGTGGGATCGTTCCGGCCCACCCACACGGCCAACAGCGGGTCCGTCCGCAACTGCTCGTGGTCGTTCAAGTCTTTGTAACCCAGGCAGAGTGCGAACATCCGCTGCTTGAGCAATTCCAGCACCGAGAAGTCGATCAAATCGGGATCGCGAAAGTGCGATAGCCCAGGACTTTCGGACAGCGGCGGGGAGCATGATTACGCCGCAGTTGCCGGGGCGTATTCGGCTTCGTATTGATCTGGGGATTTGTAACCGAGCGTCTGATGTAGGCGCTCCCGATTG
>JADZDJ010000053.1 GCA_020851115.1 Pirellulales bacterium | reverse complement strand
TCGTCCTTGAGACTTGAGATCCTTCCCCCTGGTTTGGCGTCTTAATATCAAAAAGGGCGATCTTCGGGTAGGTCATTTTTTGCTGGCTGCCTTACAGCAATTACCACCGCCACAGCGCTGTTCCCCACGCCAACCCAGCACCGAAGCCGCAAATGAGAATATTGTCTCCTCGTTGGACGCGGCCTTGCTGAATTGCTTCATCGAGTGCCAGCGGAATGCTCCCTGCGGAGGTGTTGCCATACCTTTCGAGGTTGGCGAAGACTTTGCGCCGATCGAAGCCGAGTTCTTCCGCGGCAGCGTCGATAATGCGAATGTTGGCCTGATGCAATAGCACGAGATCCACGTCGGCCGTGGTCAGCGAGGCATTTTCGAGCACATCGCGAATCGACTGGGCGATCAGCCGCACGGCCCATTTGAAGACTGGGCGACCATCCATCCGCATAAAGTGCTCGCCGCGCTGCACAGTTTCGGCGCTGGTTGGATTGCGCGAGCCGCCGGCTTTCATGCAAAGCATTTCTTCACCGGCCCCGTCTGCACCGATGGCAAATGAGATCAGCCCTTGATCGTCCGCGCCCCGGGTGACAAGCACGGCCCCTGCGCCGTCGCCGAATAAAGGGTAGGTCTTATGGTCGTGCGGCTGGACGATTCGCGAGTTGCAATCGGCCCCAACAATCAAGGCGAGCTTGCTGCAGCCCGTGCCGACAAACTGCGCGCCGGTGACGAGCGCGTAAGCAAAGCCGGCACAGGCAGCCGAAACATCGAACGCCGCACAGCGAGCGCCTAGCTTGTGTTGAATTTGCGTAGCGGTCGAGGGAATTGGTAAATCTGGCGTGAAGGTTCCTAGCACGATCAAGTCGATGTCGTACACGGCTGCACCCGCCCGGTCGATTGCGCGGCGTGCCGCGGCGACGGCCAAATCGCTCGTGGACATCTCCGGCGGTGCGTGACGTCGCTCGCGGATACCGGTTCGCTGGATGATCCACTCCGGATCGCAACCGTACTTGGCCAAATCTTCATTTCGCACCACGACTTCGGGTACGTAACTACCAACACCAACAATTTGCACGCCGGGAAGCCGGCGCAGCGGAGCTTTCAAACTTGGATCGGGAGCGAAAGACACTGGAGAAGGGGCTAGAGAAGGCTAGAAACTAGAGGTTCAGGGCTAGAGAATGATTGGTTAACGTTCGGCCAGCGGGATGTCGACCCAGCGGCGCTCGGCGTGCGATTGTAAAACTGCGTCGGCGACGATCTGCGAGTTCAGCCCATCATAAAAACTTGGCACTGCCTCGCGACCTTCCGCAATTGCCGAGACGAACTCCCACATGAGGTCGTAACGGAACAGTGTCGCCGGTTCGCCGTCGGTGAGCGATCGCGGGCTACCATCAGGCTTTAAGAATTCGGTGGGGACCGGTTGTGGCGACAGGTCGTCGCCAGTGCGGCCCAACAAAATTGCATTCGGCTGGTGCAATTGGTACACGGCAGAGCCTTCCGAGCCGTTGATTTCCGCCCATTCGTGGCCGAAGCCTCCGCGACCATAGCCTTTCGCCAGCGTCGTTCCTTCCCACACGCCGGTAGCGCCATTCTTGAACTGGGCCAGCAGGCTTGACCAATCGTCCACGTCCGACGGGGGACATTGTTTTCCATCGGTGGTCGCTGTTCGCGGGGCAAATCGCGCCACGGCGCCGCAGACTCGCTCGATCGGTCCGACGATGTCGATCGCAAAATCGATGCGGTGAATCGTCATGTCGAATAAATCGCCAGCCCCAGCCTTTTCCTGATATTGTCGCCAGCCCCAGCTCGTTTCCGGCCAGTCCAAGAACCGCTGGCTGCGAAAATGCCGCGGCTGGCCAAGCGCGCCCGATTTGACCAAGTGTCGCAAATAACGCATCGCTGGAGCAAAACGATACGTAAACGCCGTCATGTGTACCACCCCCGCCTCGCGAGCGGCCACATAGATGTCGCGAACTTCGCCGGCGTTCAGACCAAGCGGCTTTTCGCATATGATGTGCTTGCCATAGTTGGCGGCGGCCAATGCGATTGGCTTGTGGGTGAAATTCGGCGTGGCGATGATGACCGCGTCGATTTCGGGGTCGCTGCAAATCGCCTCGAAATCGTTCGTGACCTTATCAATTTCCCAATCTTTGCGGCGAGCCTCGAGCAGCTTCGGGTCGGCGTCGCAGGCCGCCACCAGCTTAGCGCGCGGATCGACCCGGATTCCGGGTACATGGTGGTAATCGCTCACCTTGCCAGCGCCGATAATCGCGATGCGCACCGGCAGTTTTGTCGATAGTACGGGCATGAAGCTCAATCCGTGAAGCCGCGAGACAGAATGCCAAACTGTAAAGTACGGATTTTGAGGCAAATCCACAAGCCGCGGAAAACCGCAAGTCTGGCCGCAGGAGGTCGTCGGTCGAGCCTTTGTACGAAGTCGGGAGGCCTGCGCATAGCGTAGGCGGTATGCACGGCGAACGAACGACCACAGCCAGAGCGACGAGCAGTGGTGGCGCGCGTCCACACAAGCCGTGATGCATTACGCGGCCATGCAGGCATCAACAAATCCTTCTCCCTCACTTCGGCCCGGCCACTGCCAGTCGCTAACGAACGACCGACTAGCAGTGGAAGATCAACTCATAGCGCGTTGTAGCGAAAGGACTTACGTCGATCATTGGAAAGGCTGCGCTAACATGGCATCAACTACTGAAAGTTCGTATTCCCAGCGCTATATAGATTCTCGGATCGCGTAGCGTTTCGGCCACCAAGGCAGCTCCGGGAAATTGGTGCGTGATGCTATGCTCGGCTGGTACGGCAACCGCAAACGAGCCAGCGGCAACCGCTGCGCGGCAACCGTTGGCGCTATCTTCCAGTGCCATCATTCGCTGCGGGGCGACGCCGAATCGGGCAGCCGCTTGCAGATAAATTTCCGGATCGGGCTTGCCGATCTGCACATCTTCACAGGTGACGATGAACGAAAAGCGCGATTCGAGATTGAATCGTCCGAGTACATCGCATGTGAACTTCGGGCCGCTGCTGGTGACGACCGCCTTGGGAATTTCGGCGAATTCCAGCGCATCAAGCAGTTCGGCCAAGCCCGGCATCAGCGCGAGCCGGTGATCGAGCAGTTCGACAAACACTTCTTTCGTTTCAGCGCTCAGAACTTCTACCGTATCGGATAGCGAATGCCAATCGATCATCATTTGCAAGGCGATCGCCTGCGGGCGGCCCATCATTTGATGCAACAATTCCGGCACAAACTCCTTGCCGCGGCGGCGAAGCAGCTCGGCGCCGACCTCTTGGTACAGCTCCTCGGTGTTAAACATCAGACCATCGAGGTCGAAAGCGACGGCGAGCAGAGACGGATTTACGGGCATGAATACCGATTGCCGCGACGACGGCAGATATTGAAAATTGATGCTGGATGCTCGATAATTCGTATTGTTCCTCGATCTAGCATCTAGCATCCAACATCTAGCCTTGTGCATCCAGGGGGGCCGGTTCGGCTTCGTCAACTTGTACGATGTCCAGCCGCTTCGATTCTTCGCCCCGCCGTCGCCATTTGCGGACGCCGCCCCACAGGTTTTGATACGCCCATAATAGTGTACGGCCACCGGTGCCGCCGGTTTCGACAACCAATCGGCTGACGGGATACGTCCGGGTGGCCCACTTCGCGGTTGCTTCGCTCAACGGGCCGTAGAAATCGATCGACCGCACGTTGTGATCAGCAAACGCTTTCTCATACCGTAATGCTCGCAGCACTTGGCCGGGGCTGAATCGGCTGAATGCATCGTCGTAGCCAACTTTTGGCGTGTAATAAACGCCACCGGCGTGCCAGCCGTATTCAAACGCAATGGCCTCTCCCCGATGACGAAGAAAGGCGATTTCAAGCTGCCCTTGTCGGGCAATGGCCGCAGCCTGTTGCTTGTAGAAACTCCAGACGATTAGGTTGCTCAGAACAGAGGTTTGGGCGTGGCCTTTCCAACTGCGGTTTTCGACTTCAAACGCTTCGCGCAACAGCCATTCGAGATCATTGGTCGATGTTGGGTGGCGAATTTCAAGCTCGACTCCCCCTTCTTCATTCGACCGGCGAACTGCTTTTCGCATATGCCGCCGGTGATTTCCCGACCAGGCGGTTTGATACGCTTCCCAATTACGGCCAAGTTGCGATGCGATTTCGACGGTTCCGATGCGGAATTTTTCGCTGGCGACGAACGAACTGCCGACGAATTTCAATGCAGCCAGAAACGCTTTCCAGCGAGGCGATTCCAGTGGGGCCATTTCGAACCACAACAGCGGCCAAGGCAATCGCCGCACTTCAGCAGCCAACATTTCCAATGCGCAGCCAACATCGGCCGTCGGATCGACCAGCAGATCGCCGGCCCAGCACCAGTGGTTTGTCGGGAGCGAGCCGACCGAAAACGCCCCTTTCACCCGCCGCTCGACCAGCGGCAAGGCTGCGACCAATTGGCCGTCTTGCTCAACGGCCAGCGCAACGAACCGGCTGCTCGAAGCAAAATGTTGCAGCCACAGTTGGATGGATTCTCCGCTGGCCGATGGCGCGGTGAGATCCGCGCCATTGAGACTGCGTCGCCATAGATCGTTCCAAGCTTCGATGGCAGGGATAAATTCGGCAAGGCTCTTGAATCGGACAAGCATGAGCGTAGACATGAATGGCTCCAGCAAGGACGTCGCACGGCACTTCTAAACATGACACACGCCAAGCAGATTGCGCGCCGATCCGTCGGGAATCGGGCCGATTATGCGGCTTGAAACGATTAGAACCGATTGGCGACAAGCCTCGATCCAGGTCGCCTAGATCAGGGCGATCAATTCGGCAAGGATCATACTCGTCGCGCCCCAAATTTGATGCCTCGACCAGTTGAAATGAGGTGCGCGAAAGACCACGGTGCCGCGAGTCTGGAGATGTTCGCCGCGGTGCGATAAGTCCATCAGATGCGCAAGCGGCACTTCCAACACCGCGGCGACCTCCGCCGGATTTGGCTGAAAAACAATCTCACGACGAATCGCGGCAACCCACGGCGTCACTAAAAAATTCGTCCCGTAGACATACAACGGCGTAAGTTGCCCAAGCAGCAGCGCGGCCATTCGTGGCACGCCAAGTTCTTCCTCCAGCTCGCGCAGCGCAGCTTCTTCGCAGCTTTCGCCCGGTTCGATGGCACCCCCCGGTAAACTGATCTGACCGGCATGATGGGCCATCGAATCGGGGCGCACCATCAAAGGCAGAAACCACTCGCCGCGCCGCTGGACGAGCAGCGCAACGACGGCCGCCGGACGAGCATCGTACCGAGGAGGGCCAAAGTGCCGGCCAAAACTCAATTCAGGTTCCATCTGCCGCTGCGCCAAGGGGCCGGGCAATGATGGTTGTAGTCGCGCGGCAAGCAATTCGGGAAGATTGTCGGTCATCGCAGTTCTGGGTTTTGCGCTCTATTTTTTGCCTTTCAGTTCATAGATCGCATACGAGTCGTTTTCGTAAACCGGCTGCAGCGCCAATCGAGGAAGATCGGGGTGAAGCTCGACAATGGCGTAACTCGCCCCATATTTCTCGGACATTTTTTGCAAATGATCGAGGCCTGCTTCGGAAAGCGACTCGAGCCATCGCTCTTTCGGGTCGGCCTTTCCGGTTCCAAAAATCTCGTTCAGACGCTGCCACCACTCGACAAGCCGCCGCGCGTCTTGAGGCATTTCTTTCCAATTGATGACTTCACCCCGTCCAGAATCGGTCACTCCTGGTCGGCGCGTATACCATTTGAATGTGTAAGAGATTCGAGGTGTGATAAACACCATCCCAGGTGGTGTGTTTTCGGCAGCCCAGTTACAAACGTCGCGCCAATCGGCGTAAACCAAATTGCTGGCGGAGCGCGGAATGCTCGCGTCTAGCGATGGCGATAACCCCGGTACATGGTGAGCTTGTGAGGCCAAGTCGTACGCCGAAAGCGCGATGAGTGCGGCCAACCACCAGCGAGCAGTCACTCTTCGAGCCGCTTGGAGCGATATGAAGTATTGAATGCCGACGAGCGCTACCCCCAGAGGCACCAAGCAGTCGGCAAGCCGGAACCAATACAGTCGCAGCAACAAGGCTGGAATTTCGCGCGAGTATTGCGACCAGCATGCCAATCCGAATCCAACCAGTGCTAGCAGCATCCCTCCGCCGATGAACCAACGAAAGCGTCGGTCTCGTTCGGTTGCCACTGTCACTGTGCAAAACAGCAGAAACAACGCGATAAGCAAGGCGTGTCGCTGCACATAGCCATCACGGAATTGATAGGGTTGCAAATGGTGCGGCAATCGCTCGAAGACTTGGATCTGAGCGGCTTCTATCGATGTGGCTAAGTCGTCTCCTCGATTCATCTGAATGCCAAGCCACAGACCTGGCGCGGCAAGCAACAGGCCGATTGCAATCCCAGGCACGATCGACTTCAGCCTTGGTCGCTCGCGTGGCGTGGCCAGCCAGGCGATTCCTCCACACACCGCTGCCCAAACACCCACGACGGCATGAAGCAAGACTGCAGGGCCAAGCAGGATCCAAGCCAAGTTCCATCGACCGCGCACCATCGCATGTAGTGCCCAAAAGACAAACGCATAGGCAAATCCCTTTCCTTCGACGCCGCCAATCACCCATTCACCTGCCATTTGGGCTTGCTCGTTGAGCAGCACAAATAGCTCGGCCGACAGCACCGCAACCCAGGCCTTTGGCACTACGGCGAAGCTCAACCCACGCCAGGCAATTGCCAACAGCAGCCACATCGCCACGCGGCCGACCCAGGTCGCCGCATCCAGCGACATCCACTGCGTCAACCAGCCAAAGACCCAGTAAAATCCCGCGTGGGCATCGGCCGTATTCAGGAAAAAATCGCCCGGATAAGTGTCGGCATTCCAGAAGTGAAGAGCCTTAATCACGTAGTTTGTTTCGTTCACATCGGGTGTTGGCCAAGCGCCGTGCATCAGGAATACAACGAAGACCAGCGCGACTTCAACAATAGCGCGGCCTAGCGGGCAGCCTGCCTGTGTCGTAATTTTTCGCGGGTCTGTCATGTAAAAATCCGGTTTAGCGGGCGCTACTTAGTCAGCGAACTTTACCTCTCTTATCAATTCGTCATTCGCATTTCTATATTCCCTTGAGAAGCTATTTGCTGCAAGTGTGCTTCTCATGCTCCGCCGTGAGGATACCGCAGTTAGGATGCCACAAAAATATTTTCGTTAGGAACGACGAAAAAACAACTTCGGCAACTCTGCGATCAGTGATGCGAAGTCATTTCCTCCTCTTGCTAAAGATGTTTGCCCGAAACAACTTTCCGAATCTTGTTGAGCACCAACTGGCTTAGAACCGTTCGATCAATCAGTGTCGGATTTGGATTTGGTGTTTGATGAAAAGCCGCCATGAGTGATGATCCGGGCCTGGGCATCGCGTGTTTTCATGGGGAGGTTAAGGATGGCTAGCTCAACTTTCGAGTGGTTTGACGAAGCATCCAAGATACACATGCGGAACTCTTACCTAACGCTCTCGGAAAAAGACCAAAGGCATTACGAGGCGGTGGAAGCCAAGCGATTGGGGCGCGGCGGCATCGAGTACGTTGCCAATTTCCTAGACTGCGCGACGAAATCATCAGCCGAGGAATCCAAGAACTTAATTCCGTGGTTGATGATCCGGCCGCAGGCCGTGTGCGGCGCGAGTGGAGCGAGTCGAAAAAAACATCGCCCCTGGCTCGGAGGTCGAACGGCGATTCTTTCCCCACGTAAGCCGCGCGTGTAATGGCATGCTGTTTGATACGTTGGAACGATGCGTTGAACTCACGCGAAAAGCCTCCACCTCGACGGGACTCCAAACCACCGTGAATGTCATTCGAAGCATCTACGCGACGGGTCGCAATGTAACCGAAGCCATCAAGGATGCGATCCGCTCCACGATCAGTTTCCACGAAATCTTGCCAAAGTAGAACTACACGATTCAACCCCACATCGGACACTAATTGAACGAACGGTCCTTTGCTGCCTAGAGCGACTCTCTTCAGTCATTTTGCCCAATTGGTTCACAAGAAAGACAAACGAGTTGTTGGTGTATTCGTCGAAATCGGACTGGCCAATCTGCTTTTCAATCATTGTTCGGAGCGCTACCAACCAGTCGAAAAATTCGGAAAGCTGCAAATTGGTGCTGGTTTGGAAACCGAGTCATTGCCAACCCTGCACACACTCCAAATCGTGAAGATCTCTTGGGTCAAGTCCTCAGCCGTTGTTCGGCTCGACAGCCGTCGTCGAAGGAGCGGCGTTATCCGCTAGCGAATCGTTCACCTGCGGCACACTCCCCGGCTCGCCCTGAAGCGGCGGAAGCCCGTACGCGTCCGGTTCTTCCTCAACGGCCACTTCATCCATCTCCGTGGCGTCAACAGCTTGCCGCAACATGAAGTAGATATAGGTCGTCGCGCACCAGAAGTAACTAAATAGGAAACCGACCGCAAGATATTTTACGACCGTGACCCAGAAATAGATTACGTTGATCCCGGCGACAAACACCGCAGTCTTGTCGGGAAGTGCGATCTCTTCCGAGACGGCTTGCACGGCCTTTTGAATATTACTAATTCGACCAACCCCGCCGCTCCAACTCGCCGCCCAGTAGCTAAATGTAATCACGCCGTTGGCAAAAATAATTACCACGACCCAAGCCAGCATGCCCAACACACCCGCCACCGCTGCGTAAAACAACTAGTGGACCGGACGCTGGTAAGTATATGAATAGCTACGACTCAAGGCATCGAAGCTATCTGTGCCTTCTGCGCTAATCGTTGGCCACATCAGCGGCCAACCAAATAAGAATCCAACCAACAAGATTGCCAAGACAAATCCACACAGGAGCATGACGGGCCAAATGATGGCCAGTAGCAGCAATCCAAAATCAAAACGCAGCATCCACGACACCAAAAATGGTAGGACCGTTGCAGCAGCAACCCCCACCAGCGGAAAAATCGCCGCGCCGCAGTAGGCCGGCCATTTGACGACACCCCACCCTAACGACCGCTTCAGGCCAAGTCGATCTTCGCGCGCAAACCAAAGCGCTGCGCTGCGGGTGATCGCTCCGCCCAAAACTGCCCACACTAGCACCGCCCAAACGCCGCAGCCGAAAAAGTAAAGAAAGGAGGTAACATCGACTTCCTCGTCAAATAGGAAGCGGAATGGGGCGCTTAAGAGGTTCCAGGGAAGGCTGGCGGCGCTACGTGCCGGATCGAGTACGCCGATACTAACTTCCGGAGGCTCTTTGGGCAGCGCCTTGTCTATCCAATTCTTGTGGGCCTCGATGACTTTGTGCAGTTGGATGTTGTCTGAAAAAGGCAAACCAATCAGCTTCCATCCAGCCATCATTGCGGCCAGCCCCACCGCCGCCAAAATCAGCATTCGCGGCGCAAACGCTAGCCGAACGGCGCGCACCAAACCCAACCACGGAAACAGTTCCATCCAGGCAATTTCACGGATGCGGCACTGGTCGTCGGCCATCAGCAGACTCCGATTTGGGAGAATGGATAAACTGGGTAGCGAGCATTATACGGCTAGCCGTAGGCTGTGCAATAACAAAGTAGCGTCGGACGGCATCAGAGGAAGCGGCCGACATGGAAACCTTACTTGAAAAACCTAGCACACTCTTTGCACGGCGTTGCAATCGGTTTAATCGTCGCCTGCGTCCGCTGAGTTTTTTTCGGCATCGTCCGGTCGCTCGATCGGCAATGAGTATCGCTCATCTAGCCAGCGAGAAAGGTCGATTTGCTTGCACCTTGGGCAGCAGAACGGCATCGCTTCGGACGATTCAGAATCGAAAGTGATTTCGCAGACGGGGCACTTGCTTAGGGACATGAGAGTGGTGATGAGTTCGAAAGCGTCCGTCGCCGCGTGCAGAATCGCGCTCTGCAATTTAGCGATTGCCTGCTTCGAATTGCGTCCCCTACCAATCGCAAATTCAGAACGGGCTTACGACTTATTATCTTTCGCGACCGATTTCTTCGTTTCCTGCTTGCTGCTTTTTGCCGTCTCGGTTTTCGCGCTATTGCTCTTTGATTCGGATTTTGACTCCGATTTCGATTCACTCGCCGGTTTGTCGGCTTCGGCCCGCTTCTTGTACGACTCGCTACGGTAGTCGGTCGTATAGAAACCCGAGCCTTTGAACATAATTGCCGCGCCGGTGCCGATCAACCGCCGGAGTTTTTTCTTACCGCATTTGGGGCACTTGCGCTCGGGATCAGCCGTGATCGATTGATATAGCTCGAATTCGTGATCGCAGGCATCGCAGTGGTAATCGTAAGTTGGCATATTGCAGCGGCGGTTTTCAGCCGCCAAAATGATTCAAGAGTTCTATCGGCTCAACGGCGGCTGAAAGCCGCCGCTGCTAAAGCTGTCGGGTGTCACGGCATTTTCGACACAATCACTTGCGCCGCCCGCACGACACGGTCGTGCAACTGGTAGCCAGTCTGCACTACATTCATCACCGTGTTGTCAGGTTTATCGGCGGCAGGTTGTTGCATGACAGCCTCATGATGTGCCGGATCAAACGGCTTTCCTTCGGCTTCGATCACTTTGCAATGGTGTTTGTCTAACATCGAAGTAAGCTGCTGGCGGACCATTTTGAATCCTTCGAGCAAACTGGCCGCATCGGCTTTCTTTTCGGCTGCATCGATGGCTCGCGCGATGTTATCGAGCACTGGCAGCAAATCCCTCATCAAATCGATTTCGGCATAACGTCGTTCGTCCTCCAATTCTCGCCGCGCCCGTTTGCGGTAATTGTCCAGCTCAGCCTGGGCGCGCAACATTTTGTCTCTCGCCTCGGCCAACTCATTGCGGACCATGTCCATTTCTTGATCGGCCGTCAACTCGGCTGTATCCGTCCCCGCGGCGAGAGCGCCCTCAAATCGAACTTCGTCCGACCGTGGTTGTTGAGCTTCTTCGTTTGCCATCTTATGCCTCCTTCTGTTCCGCTTCGGCCGGAACGAAGTATTCTTTCAGTTTTTCTAGAAACGTCTTGCGGTGCGGCGAAACATTGGTCTTTTCTTCGGCGGCCAGTTCTCTGAGCAATTTTTCCTGCTTTGCGTTGAGCGACTTGGGCACTTCAAGTTGCACGACTACCAGCAAGTCTCCGCGCCCTCGGCCGCGCGGGTCGGGCATGCCTCGACGCCTGAGCTTGATTACTTCGCCCGGTTGGGTGCCGGCGATAATTTCGATTTCTTCCGGCCCTTCAAGCGTTGGTACTTCAATTGTAGCCCCCAGGGCTGCTTGGGCGAAGTTAATCGGCACTCGGCAAATCAGGTCATGCCCATCGCGCTCGAACAGCGGATGATCTTTCAGATGAATGATACAGTAACAGTCTCCGGGCGGCCCACCATTGGGGCTTGGCTCGCCTTCGCCGGCCAGGCGAACGCGCATGTGATGATCGACACCCGCCGGAATAACCACTTCGCGTTTGACTCGCTTAAGCGTGAATCCGGTGCCGTGACAAGGTGCGCATGGGTCTTTGACCAAAGCGCCAACTCCTTGGCACGCCGGACAAGTCGTTTGTACGCGAAAGATGCCGCTCGATTGCACCACTTGCCCGCGACCGCCGCAGTACTTGCAGGTTTCGGGTTTGGTTCCTACCTTCGCGCCGCTGCCCAGGCAGTCATTGCACGTTTCGTGGCGTTCAATCTGAATTGTTTTGGAAACGCCGCGCGCCGCCTCGAACAAGTCGAGCGTGATTTCGCATGATACGTCGCCACCTTTTCGCGGGCGCCGCCCGCCGCGGCCGCTACGATTGCCGAACAAGTCGCCAAATAGCCCGCCGCCGAAGATATCGCCGAAAGCTTCGAAGATGTCGTTCACGTCGCCGAACTGATGCACGCCTCCTTCCACACCAGCATGGCCGAAGCGATCGTATCGCGACCGCTTGTCATCGTCCCCAAGCACTTCAAACGCCTGTGCCGCCTCCTTGAAGTGTTTGGCCGCATCAGGATTATTTGGATTGCGGTCGGGATGATGCTTGAGCGCGAGCTTCCGATAAGCGTCAGAGATCTCCTTCTGCGTTGCATTCTTGCCAACGCCGAGGACTTCGTAATAATCGCGCTGACTGGCCATCAATGGCATGGCGGTTGAAGGAATATTGCTTCTGATTCGGCACGATTCCAAAGGTCGAGTGCCCAACATGACGCCCCCAAGCATGCCGCTCGGCGATTGGCCCGCGCCGCAAACAGGCCGTCTTACAGCAATTGCAAGACGGCCCGCATGGAGGGCAGCCCTTCAATGACTGCCGGGTATTATTTGCAGCCGACTCACCTTGCGGCCTGATTCTACTCCACTACCGAATGACACCTTCCGGGCTACGTCGCTTTTTGTCCTCGTCTTCGAGGTTCGTCACGAGCGCTTCGGTGGTGAGCATCAATCCAGCAATGCTGGCCGCGTTCGCCAGGGCCGATCGCACCACTTTCACTGGATCGATAATTCCGGCTTTGTACATGTCTACGTACTCGCCGCTATTGGCATCAAAGCCCACATTGGTGGCCTTCTGCCGCACTTCGTCGGCTACTACTGAGCCGTCGATGCCGCAATTATCGGCAATTTGGCGCATCGGCGCTTCGAGCGCGTGGAGCACAATGTCTATGCCGATTTGCTCGTCTCCTTTGGCTTTCACCGCTTCAACTGCATCAGTGCAGCGGACCAAGGCGACCCCTCCACCGGGCAGAATACCTTCCTCGACGGCTGCGCGCGTCGCATGTAATGCATCTTCTACGCGAGCCTTCTTCTGCTTCATTTCAGCCTCGGTGCCGGCGCCGACGGAAATAATCGCCACGCCACCAGTCAGCTTCGCCAAGCGTTCTTGCAACTTCTCACGGTCGTATTCACTCTCGGTCGCCTCCATTTGATTGCGGAGTTGCTGGATGCGAGCCTGTACGTCGTTCTGCTTGCCGGCACCTTGCACGATCACGGTGTCATTTTTATCGACAGTAATTTTCTTGGCCTTGCCCAAGTGGCTCATTTCGAGATTTTCGAGCTTGATGCCCAAATCTTCGCTGATTAGCGTGCCGCCGGTCAGCACGGCGATATCGCCGAGCATCGCTTTACGGCGATCGCCAAAACCGGGCGCCTTCACAGCGCAAATGTTGAGCACTCCGCGGAGCTTGTTTACGACCAGCGCCGCCAGCGCTTCGCCTTCGATGTCCTCTGCAATAATGAGCAGCGGCTTTCCCGACTGCGCGACTTTTTCGAGGATCGGCACCAATTCGCGGAGATTGCTGATCTTCTTTTCGTGAATCAGAATCAGCGCATCTTCGAGAAGGCAATTCATTTCGGCCGGACGGTTGATAAAATACGGAGAAATGAAGCCTTTGTCGAATTGCATGCCATCGACAAATTTCACCGTCGTATCCATCGATTTTCCTTCTTCGACGGTCATGACGCCGTCTTTGCCGACTTTCTCCAGAGCATCGGCAAGCAATTCGCCGATCGCCTTGTCGCTATTGGCGCTGATCGCGCCGACCTGAGCGACTTCAGCTTTGCCGGAAACCGGCTTCGACATCGACTTTAGCTTTTCGACTGCGGCGTCGGTCGCCTTTTCAATGCCGCGACGAACCGCCATCGGATTGCTACCGGCGGCAATGACTTTACAGCCTTCTTTGAAAATGGCGCGGGCAAGCACGGTTGCCGTCGTCGTCCCATCGCCTGCGGTGTCGGAGGTCTTGCTAGCGACTTCGTTGACCAGCTTGGCGCCCATGTTCTCGAAGCGGTCTTCAAGCTCGACTTCTTTGCTGACCGTCACGCCATCCTTGGTCACGGTCGGGCCGCCGAACGACTTGGAGATGATGACGTTGCGACCGGTCGGCCCCATCGTCACGGCCACGGCGTCGGCCAGTTTATCCACGCCCTTAAGCATTTTCGCTCGGGCTTGGTTTTCGAAGAGCAATTGTTTAGCTGCCACGGTTTTGTTTCCTAGTTACTGAGAATTGATTTGAGTGATGATTTGTTATATCCAAAAATTGAAATCCAAAGCTGGAACTCGAAATCCCGAATTGCAGATTAAGCCAAAACCTTGGCCAGAATATCGGTTTCGCGAAGGATTTTCACTTCGTCTCCCTCGAGTTCCACATCGGTGCCTGAATATTTTCCGTAAATCACTTCGTCGCCGATTGCGACGGATAGCGTTCCACGACTGCCGTTCTCCAACATCTTGCCGGGACCGACGGACACCACCTTGCCGCGTTGCGGCTTTTCCTTCGCCGTATCTGGCAGCACGATGCCGCCGGCGGTTCGTTCTTCAGCTTCCACTGGCTTCACAACAACGCGGTCATCGAGAGGACGAATTTTCGGAGCTTTTGCCATGTTCGAAATTCCTTGTAATCTGAATTGAAATTTGAAGTTTAAAAGTTGAAATTTGCTTAAACGATCGTCGGTCAACAGTTGTCGATCCCTGTTGATCACTACATCATGCCACCCATACCTCCCATGCCACCCATACCTCCCATGCCACCCATTGCGTCCATGCCGCCCATGCCTCCGCCCATGCCGCCATGATCGTGGTGATGGTGATCATGACCGCCTTCCTCCTCTTGTTTGGGAACATCGGTGATCAGTGCGGAAGTAGTTAGTAACAACCCTGCCACACTCGCGGCGTTTTGTAGCGCGGTACGAACAACCTTCGCGGGATCGATGATGCCGCGAGCCGAAAGATCGGTATATTCATCTCTGTCGGCATCGTACCCATCACTCTTGCCCTTCATCTGGCGGACGCGGTTGACGACCACTGCGCCATCGACACCGGCGTTGTCGGCAATGCACCGCAGCGGCCAATCGAGCACATTCTTGACGATGCGGGCGCCCAGCGCTTCATCTCCTTCCAAACCGTGCTTGTCGAGCGCCTTTTCGCAGCGCAAGAGAGCGACACCGCCGCCAGGGACGATGCCCTCTTCGAGTGCAGCCTTGGTTGCCGAACGGGCGTCTTCAAGCAGGAATTTCCGCTCTTTCATTTCAGTTTCGGTCGCGGCTCCGCAATTGATTTGAGCGACGCCGCCTGCCAGTTTCGCCAGTCGCTCTTGCAGCTTCTCGCGATCGTAGTCGCTATCGGTGTTTTCAATCTCGCGACGGGTCTGATCGACGCGGCCGTCGATTGCGTCCTTCTTGCCGGCTCCGCTGACGATTGTCGTGTTCTCGCTATCGATAATCACCTTTTTCGCGCGGCCCAGGTCCGTGAGCTTGACTGAATCGAGCTGAATTCCAAGGTCTTTGAAAATCGCCGTGCCGCCGGTGAGCACCGCAATATCACCGAGCATCGCCTTGCGACGATCACCATAGCCTGGCGCTTTCACGGCACACGCGCTGAGAATGCCGCGGAGCTTATTGACAACCAGGGTTGCTAGCGCCTCCCCTTCAACATCTTCAGCGATAATGAGCAGTGGCTTGCCGGACTTGCTCACCGCTTCCAGCAGCGGAACCAAGTTCTTGGCATTGGTGATCTTTTCCTCGTAAACCAATATCTGGCAATTTTCGAGTTCGACGGTTTGCTCGTCTACGTTGGTGACAAAGTGTGGCGAAAGAAATCCACGGTCGAATTGCATGCCTTCGACCACTTCTACCGTTGTTTCGCTTTGTTTGCCTTCTTCGACCGTGATCACGCCGTCTTTGCCGACTTTCATAAACGCGTCGGAAAGCACGCTGCCAATCGAAGGATCGTTGTTGCCTGCGATGGTGGCGATTTGCTGAATCTCCTTCCGGTTCTTTTCGTCGATCGGCGTGGCCATTTTCTTGATGGCTTCGATCACCAGTTCGGTCGCCTTATTGATACCGCGCGACAGGGCCATGGGGTCGGCCCCGGCGGCAATCATCCGGAGACCTTCTTTATAGATTGCTTCGGCCAAGACGGTCGCAGTCGTCGTGCCGTCCCCTGCGACATCGTTCGTCTTGCTAGCGGCTTCCTTGACGAGCTTCGCGCCGAGATTTTCATAGGGATCGTCCAGGTCGATATCTTCGGCCACCGTCACGCCGTCTTTGGTAATCTTTGGCGAACCCCAGCCCTTGTCGAGCACGGCGTTTCGCCCTCGCGGCCCCAACGTGCTTCGCACCGCTTTGGCCAATTTGGCGACGCCTGCGGCCAGCGGCGAACGTGCTTCGTCGTCGAACACCATTTGCTTGCTCACAGCGAAATTCCTCCTGCGTTAAATAGAATGTGTCTGTTTCAACATTCGCCGGAAAGAGCCGGCGGAAGGTAATGATTTGCGTTGCGGAAATTCGGCCTAGACTGCGACCCCGACTGGCAGGCGAAGGCCAAGTGGCAGTTAGGTAAGCAAGGGCCGTGCCAAGGTCTAGCCGATCAACTGTAACCTGTTTCAATGTAGGAATTTATGAATATCGAGCAATATTTCTACGAACTGTTGAACCCAATGGCGAAGGGCGATCAACTGCCAGTATGACAGGAAACGTCGCTCGGATTCTGCCCCGATTCGACTACGCCGGGCCAACTTTAAACCACGACTGGGACCGAACGAGAATCGAACCCGACAATACCAGAACCTCGGCGGCGCTATTCGCGCAAACGTACGCCCTAACTTTACGATCTCAGCAAATTGAGTTCGCCATAATCCAAGGTTTTCGAAACTCCGCGCGATGTACGGTTTCGCCGTGCATTCTCGTGCGGCGTTCGAAATGTGTGCGAAAGTCGAGATCGTGACTTGCAGGGCGCTCGGCGACTTGCAGCGGGCCTTCAAGACGGGTGTTTTCCCTGATTAGTGCGATCGTGGTCTCAAAATATTCCTCGACGTCGGTCCAAAAATGCAGCGTGCCGCCAGGGACTAGAACTCGCTCGATTTCTTGCACCGATCGCGTATTCATGACGCGTCGCTTTTTGTGCCGTTCTTTCCACCACGGGTCAGGAAAATACACGTGCACTGCAGCGGCGGATTCAGACGGCAAAAATTCCGCCAGCACACGCTGGCCGTCGGCCTCGAGCATGCGAGCGTTTTGCAAATTGGCCTTGACGAGCCGCGCGGCACAGTAGCGGGCGTACCTTTGCGAAATCTCAATCCCCAAGAAGTTACACTCAGGCCGCAATGTCGCGGCTTCCGCGAGGAATAGGCCTTTGCCGCTGCCGACTTCCATTTCCAATGGCGCCTCGCGGCCAAACAGCACAGCCTGATTCCACGGTTTTGGCAACTGGTTGATGGCCAGCAAATGCCTCGACAAATCGAGTGACGGATCAATCTTACGCAACGCACGTCGCCCCATCACCGAACAACCTTAATAATACAACTCAACCCCTAAATCCAAGCGTTATCACGCCGCCGCTGAAAATCACCAAAACCCGCTCCATCTTCCTTGGCCTCATCGGGTGGATCTGGCGGCACAAGTCTCCGGAGGTAGTACATCATTGCCGCTCCAGCCAAAAATCCGCCGACATGCGCCCACCAGGCGACACCCGCAGCGCTCCCGCCACCGCCGCCGAGAAACTGAGGAAGTATCCCCAAACCTTGAAACAACTGGATTCCAAACCAAAACACCAGGAACACATAGGCCGGAAGCTCTACGATGGTGACGAACATAATTAGAAAGACGAGAGTTTTGATCCGCGCATGTGGAAAGGCAACGGCATAGCCGCCCAATACCGCCGCTATCGCTCCGCTGGCACCGACGATTGGCGTCGGGCTGGTCGGGTCAAACGCCCAATGGGCAATCGTCGCGGAAAAGCCGCCGAGAAAATAGAACCCCGCATACACTCCATGACCTAGGCGATCTTCCACATTGTTGCCAAACAGCAGCAGAAACCACATGTTGCCGATCAAGTGCATCCAGCCCCCATGCATGAACATGCATGTGACCGCGGAGGCGAGAATTTGTTTGCGGTCGCCGGGCAAATTCAACGGTTCGCGAACGGTCACCGGTTGCCCATTTCCCATTCGCCTTGGATATTCCAGCGTCAAGGGCAGCACCTTGGCCGGATTGATCAACTGCGACACCCGAGCCGGAATGAAGCCATATTTATACACCGCAATTTGCTGCTCGCGCGGGGGCAGCGAATTCCACCATAGAAACATTAACGCATTGATCGCCACGAGAATGAACGTGACGACCTCCCAGCGCTTCGTCGGAATTGTATCGGCAAAGGGGAACATTTGATGGTCCGTCGCGGAATCCGCGAGAATTCAGGGCTGCCGAGGCGTTAGCCGCAGTCTTGCAAAATTCGCCACGAATGCCCGTGAAAGCATTGTTACGCCCGAGGCGTGCAAGGATAGTACCGTGGAAGCTGCTCTTTGGCAAATTCGCATAAAACGGTAAGATGCGACCCCGCGTCGGCAAGGTTATCCAAGGCTAACGCCTGAAAAGATAAGAGGCCATCTTCAGAGAGCCGTCCAAAGTTCATCGATGCCAGTCGCGGTTCGATTCGATTAAATGCCTGCAAACCACGGAGGGTTGTGCCATGTTTCGACTCAATTCCGCGGCGGCTGCGGCTGCCCTGTGTATGCTTATTTCGACGGTCGCCACGTCAGGCGAACCGCCTGCAAAATTGCCGGCCATGTCGTGGATTGTTATTCCATCGGGCGTTGCCGACCCTGACAGCCAAAGCGTCTATGTCACAGGGCCGAGTGAATCGCTGCTGGCACTGGATCTGGCAACGGGCGAGCAGCGGTGGGAATCGAAAGAAGCCCAATTGCCGCTGGCGGTCGCTGGCGACCGAGTGATTGCGCGAACCGCGCAAAATAAATTGCCACCCAATGCGATGCAACTCGTCTTCCTCGATGCAGCGACGAGTAAGGTGCTGATGCACTGTCAGCAAATTGTCTTTCCCGAATGGGTCGCCGTTGGTGGCGGACTGGGATTGTCGTTCGAAGCGGTCGCATCGACCGAAGACAACATCTTGACGCTCCGTTGGCACGCGGCTCGCGAGCTAGCCGTCGCTCAAGGCAAGGCAACGCCAGAAATGATTGCCTCTGCAAAGAAAACCACGACCGGTACGGTCCACGTCGATCTGGAAACTGGCGAAAACAAAGTCACCGTCGATCCAGCGCCACGCAAGGTGACCCTGAATCGCAAACTGGCGTTCTACGATGTGGGCGACAAACGGCTAAATGTGACTCAGCGGAACGAGAAGATTGAAGGCGGCGTACAACTCGTGCATCGCATGTTAGAGGCCCGCGATCAGAAAACTGGGAAGCCGATCTGGCGGCAACCAATCGTCGGCGAAGTCTACCTCCCTGTCGGGCCTTCCGCGGAAGTCAGCAGAAGGCCGTCAAATCGATACCCTGCGCGTCGCTAACTCGGATCGACATGTATATTCCTGAAAAGTGCGCGGGAGAAGGCGAGGAGGAATAGATGATCAGCAACATGGGCAAGACTACATTTGTACTTCTAGTGCTATCGGCTTTGGTTTCGACGCCGGCCAGATCAGACGAATTCCGCGTCGAGTCGAAGGTCTACAGCAGCGAAAAGACTCGCCCGATCAGCCAGAGCCTGACGCTGTTTCGGGCCGGCCGCGTCTACGATTTGTTGTCGCTGCCCCCTGAGATAACGATTTTCGACGTGGCAAACAGTCGTATTGTGATGATCGACTCAGCGCGACAAATTCGCACCGAGATGGAAACCGGCGAACTCATTACATTTGTGGAGCAATTACGAATACGGGCGTCGCGCCAAGTCGACCCCCTGCTCAAGTTCGCTGCCGAACCGAAATTCGCCGAAACCGTCGATGACGATGGACGGCTAAGTTTTGTCAGCCACAATCTGTCGTATCGCATTCGAGGGACGCGCGCAACGAGTCCGGTCGTTGCACAGGCCTATCGCGAATTCGCGGACTGGTCGGCACGCCTTTCGGCGCGGGTTCTACAGGGTGCCCAGCCCCCATTTCCACGCCTCGCCGTGAATGCCGCACTCGAACGCCGCGGCCTATTGCCTGAAGAAGTTGAGCGTTCGACGAGCGACTCCAACCGTCCCAAGGCGCTCCCTGTGGTTCTCCACAGCGAGCACAAGTTTGAGGCGCAGCTTTACCCGGCCGATTTGAAAAGGATCGAAGAAGCCGACAAGTTCGCCAAAGACTTTGAAATGACGCCATTGGATCAGTATCTCCACCCGTCGCTGCAAGCCAAACGATAACTCGCCCATCTTGCGTTGACCTCATTACGAGTCGCGTGCGCGAGGAAGAGGAAGTCTGGCGGCGGGAACCCATTGACGCGCGGCTGCATCCAAACGATCCGCTACCTGATAGTCGCGACTTCGATCTCCGAGTAAACTGAGATTGTGTCACCATCGATTGCGTCGCTTGCGATCTCAGTTTTTCGATCCCGTCTGTATGGCCACCGCTGAAACCTCGTTGCTTTCGCCAAAATTGCTGGCGCAGCTTGAAAAGCTCGAACTCGTTTCTCGCAAAATCTTCCGCGGTCGGATGAAAGGGGAACGGCGCAGCAAACGGAAAGGCCAAAGCGTCGAATTTGCCGACTTCCGTAGCTACGTGCCGGGAGATGATTTGCGATTCATCGATTGGAACACTTATGCTCGGCTCGACCGCCTGTTTCTCAAGTTGTTTCTCGAAGAGGAAGACCTACATTTTTACGCGCTCATCGACGCCAGTTCATCCATGGGTTTTGGAACGCCGACCAAATTGGAATATGCCAGGCAATTGGCAGGGGCGCTGAGCTTTATAGGTCTGATTCGCGGCGATCGGGTACGAATCGAAACCCTGGGCCAATCGCCTCGAACGCCGGGGCCGGTGCTGCGCGGCCGTCGCAGCATGTGGCGGATGATGGAGTACCTTTCCGGCCTTCAACCCGGCGAATCGATTTCGTTGGCCCAAGGCGCGAAGAATTTCTTCGCTCGAAACAGCGGCAAAGGAATTCTGCTTCTCATCAGCGACTTGATGGACAAAACCGGATACGAGACGGCATTGCGGTACTTGGTTTCTCAGCAGATGGATGTCTATATCGTGCAAGTGTTGAGCACGGAGGAAATCGACCCCGACATCCAAGGAGACTTGAAGCTGATTGATTGCGAAGATGCGGACATCGCCGAGATTACTGCCAGCGCGCCGCTGATCGCACGATACAAGCGCACGCTGAACGCTTTTATCGATGACGCCAGGATTTTCTGCACCCGCCGCGGCATGAATTATTTATTGGCGCGAAATGATGTGCCGGTAGAGCAGTTGGTGAGCGGATATTTGCGACAACGCGGCATGGTGAAGTGACGTTGTCCATCGTCAGTCGCCCGTTGTTGGGATTGAGCATTGGAATCATTTGCGACTACTGCGGACGACGAACTACGAAACAATGGACTTCATCTCCTCGCTAGCGATCTGGCAATGGTTGATCGTCCTCGCCGTTCCGCCGGCGGTTGTCGCGCTCTATTTCCTCAAGCTCCGTCGGCAGCCGCTAGAAGTGCCGAGTACATACCTGTGGAAAAAATCGATCGAAGATCTACACGTCAACAGCCTGTGGCAACGCATTCGGCAGAATCTACTGCTGTATTTGCAACTCTTGGTCCTCGGACTCATCATTCTCGCATTGTTCCGCCCAGGTTGGCGCAGCCAGAACCTCAAAAACAAGCGACACATTTTTCTACTCGACCATTCCGCCAGCATGAACGCCAGCGACGTCGCCCCATCGCGGCTTCTGGAGGCCAAGCGGCAAGCGCTCGCGATGATCGATGCGATGGGAAGCGGCGATAGTGGAATGGTCGTCAGCTTTTCCGATATTGCTCGCGTAGAGCAAGGATTTACGGAGAATAAGCGCGATTTGCACCGCGCCGTTGCCAATATCAAAGCCAGCAACAGGCCGACGGCGCTCGACGAAGCGCTCCGCACCGTCGTGGGAATGTCAAAATCTGGCCGTGAGCCAGGGAACCTCGCGGGGAGAGTAGGCAGCAGTGCAGACGAGGACCAGAAGCCCGAAGCCCCGCCTACCACCCTTTATATCCTCAGCGATGGAAAATTTCCGCCGGTCCAAGGTTTATCGCTCAGAACATTAGAACCAAAATTTATCCCCATCGGCCATTCCAACGCAATCAATCTCAGCATCGTCGCCTTCGGCGTGCGGCGCAACGAACAGCATGAAGGCAGATGGCAAGCGTTCGGCAGCGTCCAAAACTTCGGTGAAGAAGCCGTTACGACGCACGTTGAACTTTCACACAATGGCAACAAGATCGACGCTTCGCAAGTAACCGTTCAACCTGGCGACACCGCCGGGGTAGCTTTTGATCTAACCGAAGGCGAGTCGGGCATTTTGGAAATGCAGATTACGCATGACGATGTGTTACACGAAGACAATCGCGCCTGGGTCGCGGTGAATTCGTCCCGCAAGCCGAAAGTACTTCTTGTGACTGACGGCAATGAAGCGCTCGAAATGGCTCTCGCTACTTCCCGCGCCAGAGAATTGGCCGAAACAACGACTGCCAAACCGGAAGTGCTCAACACCAAAGAGCATCAACAAGCCGCCAGCAGCGGCAGTTACGACCTGATCATTTTCGACCGCTGCCGACCGATACGATCTCCGCGCGCAAATACAGTCTACATCGGCGCGCTTCCACCATCGCCGCTGGACGAGGCAACGGAAATTACCGCCAACGCCAAATCTCTCAACGACTCCGAGAAATCGGCGAGGGGGGCCGATACTCCTATACCTGAGCGATGGTGGTCCTTTGGTCCGCGGCTGGAAAATCCACAGGTGATCGATCTCAATCGCTCGCATCCACTCATGCAATGGCTGGACATGGGTGACGTCGAGCTGATCGAGGGGCGACTCGTGTTGGTTCCTCCAGGCGGGACGACTTTGCTCGAATCGACCCAAGGCCCCATCCTCGCAATTGCACCGCGCGCTGGATTTGAAGATGTCGTGATGGGTTTTGAAATCAACGGTGTGAATCAAGACGGCAATCGTTCGGTCAACACAAACTGGCCGATTCGAAGCAGCTTTCCATCGTTTATCTTTGCGGCACTCAGCTATCTGGGTGGCAACAACGGCGCTGCCGCTGGAGCAAGCGTGAAACCTGGCCAACCGTTGATGCTGAAGAGCGAATTGCCTGTCGATCAACTCGAAGTGCATACTCCTCAGGGCGCCCGGCTGACGGCGCATCGCGGAAAAGCCGGATCCTTTCAATTCAGCAGTACCGAAGCCCTTGGGCCATATGAGATTTACGAAGGGAGCAAAGTCATAGAACGGTTTACGGTCAACCTTTTCGATCCATTGGAAAGCAGCATCCGTCCGGCCAAGGATGGTTCGATTCAAATTGGCATTGAAACCGTCCAAGGAACGGTTGGGTACGAGCCGGTGCGGCGCGAAACCTGGAAGTGGCTGTTGTTGGCTGGGCTAGTCGTTTTGCTGCTGGAGTGGTATATCTATCATCGTCGGGTTTACGTCTGACTGGCGCGGATTGCAGGCCGCACGCTGAATTGACCCGGTCTTACACCGCTTTCCCCTGGAAAACTCCGGCCCTGGATGACCATTTTATGTTGGTCGAACCTTCTCCGCATCGCACGCGGCGAAAGCCCAAACCCGGTCGTAATATCGTCCATCGGCTGGTTGAAAATACCCTCTGGCAAAAGGTCGGTTACACCGAGTATCGCGATAAGGTTCGCCGAGTCTACGACGGGCCTAAAGGCGCACTGTTGTGGATGTGCAGCCTTGTTTCATTACATGCGCCGCTGGGCGACCGGCTGTTTCGCAAGCGGCGCTTTGAATTGCGCGGCGCAAAGCGGTTGCTCGATGTTGGCAGCGGCGCGGGGCAAATCGTGCGGCATCTACTGAAATACGCCGACGACGATGCCACGATCACTGGTTTCGATCTATCGCCGGAAATGTTGCGACGCGCCCGAGGCAGACTGAATTCCGATCGCCCGCGGTTCCTCTCGGCCGATCTGACGAGACTGCCATTTGCCGACCGCACGTTCGATTGTATCACTTGTGGTTACGTGCTCGAACATTTGCCGGAGGCCAGGCCCGGCCTCATGGAGCTTGCCCGTGTGCTGCAACCGGGCGGCCGCATGTTTCTGCTTACCAGCGAAGATAGCTTTGGCGGTGCTTGGACGAGCCGGTTGTTTCTCTGTCGCACTTACAATCGGCAAGAATTACTGCAAACCTGCCGGGACACGGGCTTGGAACCCGTGAAAGAGCTGTGGTTTTCCCGTGCCCATAAGGCCCTGCGCGCCGGCGGAATCTGCATGGAGTTGCGCCGCAGATAGCTGTTTATCGTCGGGGTTGCCTCCCACGGTAGCTTAAGTCGAGTAAATCCATCGGATGGTAGATCGAAAGTTTGTGGCCCTGTTGTCGCGCCTCGCGCGCAATCTGCAATAGGCAGCCGGCGTTCGCGGTAATCACTGCGTCTGCACCGGTGTCGATAATGTTCCGCATTTTTCGCTCACTCAGCCGCCGCGACATTTCCGGCTGCGTCAGGTTGTAGGTGCCGGCGGCGCCGCAGCACAACTCGGTTTCAACGAGCTCTCGCAGATCAAGCCCAGGAATCATCGCCAGCAGTTTGCGGGGAGCGAGCCGAATCTTTTGCGCGTGCAACAAGTGGCAGGCGTCGTGATACGTTGCCTTCAGTCGGATCTCGCCCTGTGGTGCGACCAGGCCAAGATCGTCCAGAAATTCGTGAACGTCTCGCACTTTTTCCGCAAACGCTGCACGTTGCTGCTGGCGCTCATCGGTCCAATGATGGCCGTAGTCTTTCAGCATCGCACCGCAGCCGGCCACATTGACAATCAGCGCGTCAATTTCTCCCAGATCGAACGCCGCCAAATTTGTGTCGGCAAAATCTCGCGCCGGACCACTGGAGCCGGCGTGAAAATGAATCGCTCCGCAGCAACCTTGAGTCCGTGGCACCAGTACATCGCAGCCATTTTGCTGAAGGACTCGGGCGGTCGCCCAATTGGTTGGGCGAAACATCGCGTCGCTGACGCAACCGGTGAACAGCGCAACCCTTGCTCGTCGCTTGCCGACGGCCGGTAAAACTTCTGGCAGTTGCCGGCCGCGCCGCGACGGTGGCGGAAGCATCCGCGTCAGTTGCCGCAATCGCGGCGGCAGAATTTTTAATAAACCGGTCTTTTCGGCAAGCCACATCAAGCCTAGTCGCTGAGCCATACGCGCCGGCACAAGCGCCGCCGCCATTCGCCGCGGGTGTGGGAACAGGCCAAATAGAATCCAGCGGTGAAACCAATCGACGCTTTTCTTAGGCCCATCGCCAACCTGTTCCATCGCGATGCGAAACGGCTCGATCAATTTGCCATACTGAACGCCCGATGGACAGGCCGTCTCGCACGCGCGGCAATCGAGGCAAAGTTCCAAATGCCGGCGCACTTCCTGCGAAAGTTCGATTCGCTCGTCCGTCACCGCCCGCATCAAATATATTCGTCCTCGCGGGCTGTCGTTCTCGTCCCCTAGCTCTACATAGGTTGGGCACGCAGCCGTACATAAGCCGCAGTGAACGCAATCGAGAAACAGCCCGTAATCGATCCCCGCGCCTGGATTCGCGCGTACCACCGGTGAATCTTGCGCAGCTTGTTCAATCTGACGCCTGTCTTCCGTCATCTGCATAGGATTAGCCCGCATAGGCAAACCGACCGCGGTTCAACAAGTTTTTCGGATCGAACCGCCGCTTGATTTCTTCCATAATCGAACCTGCATCGCCCGTGCTGCCCCAGACGGCTTGTCGCGTCAGTTCGGACGGCTGATTGTACGATAGCACAATTACCTTTCCATCGTGTTCGACGGCCGCCGGTTGCAATGCGCCGACCAGCAGGTTGGAAATGCCACCGGAGCCGAACTGCGACAAACGAGCGATCACATTTCCATTGCCGGCGTGAGATTGAATATCGCACGAAGGATCGATTTGCAAAATGCCTGCAATGAAATTCTGTGTTCGACTCGGCCGCAGCGATGCTTTAATCACCAGTGCAGCACTGCCCTCGACGGGAAATTGAGCGAGCCGAGTCCACAGCCCCTCGGTTTGGTCGTCAGGGACGGCGACGGGATTTCCTCCCAGCCGGTGCCACTGGTTAAACAGTGTGGATACCATCCAAGCGACTTCCGGTTCGGTTCCTTCGAATCCGACCACGACTACGCCGATTTCACCGGCAGGCAGTTGACCGAGAGCCGCGTCGTTCTGCCAGGCCGGACCGATCAGCAATTCGACGGCAGCGGGCATGGTGCGCGTTGTGACCATACTTTCCAGCAGCCTGTCGGCCGCTTGCAAATTGCGAACCCGACACGCCACAAACCGGCTGCACTCCGGCCGCGGCTTCACTTTCAGCGTCACCTGCGTAATGACACCGAGCGTACCCAACGACCCCGTCAGCAGCTTACAAAAATCGTATCCAGCGACATTCTTGACCACTCGGCCGCCGCCGTGAAACATACTGCCGCGACCATCGACGGCAGCGATGCCAATGACGTAGTCGCGCATCGTTCCGTTGCCGTACCGTCGAGCGCCGTACGTATTGGTCGCAATGACTCCGCCCAAAGTCGCCTGATGCGCGTTGGGTAGGTCGATTGGCAACCATTGCCGTTCTTTAGCCAAAGACGCGGCCAACGCATCGATCGTAATGCCCGCCTCGACGGTAATCGTCATGTCTCGAGCTGGATAGTCGATTACCCGTTTCAATCCGCGCATTGCCAATCCCAAGCCAGCATCGCGTGGCGCTAAACCAAAATCCAGGCTCGTGCCGCCACCGATCGGATAGATTGGCGTGGCGTCGACATATGCCTCCCGCACGATCTGCGTCAGTTCCGCTTGATCGGCGGGTGTCAGCGTGTCGCTCAACGGCAGTAGTTCAGTAAGGGCAATCACAACGAAATCCAAGTTCGCAGTTGCAAATCCATTCTGAAATCAGTCAGTCCACCGCAGATTACGAGGAATTTCGCGGATGGGAGAGCCCAGGGTAGGACCGCTTAAGTATGCTCTCTTATCCACTAAAATCCGCGTCATTCGTGCCCAGTCTCGATCTATTTTCTTCGGCCTACAGTGCCGCCCGTCGTCCCGGTCGAATCTGTACGATCGCTTTCTCATGCGGCTTCCCATTCTGCTCCATCCCGCACGCTCCTGCCGTTGGCAGCATCTTACAGGGGCTGAGCCGACCGTCAGGGTTGAACGCCATCCGTAAGCGCTCCATCGCATCAATGTCTTCGATGGTAAACATCTTGTGCATAAAGCCGATCTTTTCGACGCCAATCCCGTGTTCTCCCGTCACACTACCGCCGCAGTTGATGCATTCGTCAAGAATTTCAGTGCTGGCGGCGAGTACACGCATGATTTGTTCGGGATCGCGTTCATCGAATAGCAAGATCGGATGAATGTTCCCATCGCCGGCGTGAAACACATTGACGATCCGAACACTGTATTTCTCGCCGATCTCGCGGATCCGTCGTGAAATATGCGGCAGTTTTGTCCGCGGCACTACGCCATCTTGCGTGCAATAGCTCGGGCTGAGCCGCCCCACAGCACCGAAGGCTTGTTTGCGGCATTTCCAGAGCAACAACCGCTCGGCAGCGTCCTTGGCTTGACGCACCTCTCGCGCGCCACATTTCTTGCAAAGTTCGATAATACGGTCGCGCTGTGCATCCAATCCTGCTTCCACGCCATCGACTTCGATCAGCAATATTGCTTGGGCATCCAGCGGAAATCCGAAATTAAACGCCTGCTCGACGGCGACCAAAATGCCTTGATCCATCATTTCGAGCGCGGCCGGAATGATTCCAGCACCGATTATTTCGCTGATTGTGTTCGAAGCATCATCGACAGAATCATACACACCGAGCATCGTGCGGCATCCTTCAGGATCGCGGGTGAGCCTCACCCACGCCTTGGTGACAATCGCCAGAGTTCCTTCGCTGCCGACGATTGCGCCAACGAGATCCAACCCAGCCGAATCTTCCGTTGGTCCACCGACTTGAACGATCCGCCCGTCGGGCAATACGGCTTCGACGCCCAGAACGTGGTTGACGGTGACGCCATATTTCAGCGTGTGTGGGCCGCCGCTGTTGGTGGCCACATTGCCGCCGATGGTGCATGCACCTTGGCTCGATGGATCAGGGGCATAGTGATAACCGGTTCCCTTGAGCGCTTGATTGAGCCACGCATTCACAACGCCGGGCTGTACGATGGCATAGCGATCGCGCAGGTTGATCTCCTCAATCGCCTTCATCCGCGTCAGCACAATCATCACGCCGCCGCCTACGGGAAGGCACCCGCCTGCCAAGCTCGTTCCAGCGCCCCTCGGCACAAACGGCACGCCGTGCTTATTCGCCAGTCGCACGATGTCCGCCACTTGCTGCGAAGTGCGGGGAAAAACAACCACGTCGGGACAGTTTTTCTCGATCACAAAGCCGTCGCACTCATAAACCACCAAATCGGCATGCGCGGCCAATACGCCGTCGAAGCCCACCACCCCGCGCAGCTCATCAACCAAATTCGGCAACGTGGCGGCACTCATGCGGGTCGACGGCGACAGGGAACGAGTACGGGAGCAAAACCCCAATTATACCGGCAACCGACCAGCGGCGGCAGGTGGAGCTGGCTTTCTCTCTACGCTTTGCCGTGATGATAAGGTGGAAAAACAATACCGTTCGGTAAACACTCGGCCGGAGTGGACGAAATGTGGTAGCCAGTTCAGCATCCTTTTACGATGGAACGTCTGGGATGTGTTACCTCAATATCTCAGCCCATTCTTGCGGATGTGGACGTAGGGGCGTGCGTCGTTGAGTATTCGCCCGTCAGATACTTCCGCGATGAAAATACGATGATCTCCAGAATCGACGTTGCCTTTCGGTTTACAGACGAGAAAGCCCAGTGCGTCAGCAAGAATTGGCAATCCTTCGTCGGTTGATGTGACGTTTAAGCCATCAAATGCTGGTTCACCTGGTTCAATGCCGCGACCGAAATGGCCGATCAGCAATTTATCATTTTCACTCAGCACATTCAAAACAAACGATTCGCCTGCCAATAGCCACTTGGCCAGTGGCCGACCACTGTTGACGGCCACGCTTACCATCGGCGGATCGAAACCAGCTTGCATCACCCAGCTTGCCAACATGCCGGTTTTTTCGCGTCCGTGTTGCGATGTCACCACGAACAAGCCGCTGGGAACTTGTCCTAGAATTGCACCAACGGCGGCCGTAGCGCTATGAATCATCTGTCACTCCCAGGAGTTTTCTTTAGCCGCCTCCCCAGTTGCTGTTCAACGCTGGCAACTTTCGATTGCAATCGCCCTCGGTGGCCGCGGCGTAAATCGAGCTTTGCGCTGCAAGTCACGCGCGAATGATCGCTCGCAACTGCTTCTACACATTGTTGTAACACACGCAACACTTCGTGGAGTTCGCCTTCAATGAGTGTCCCCATCGCATGAAGTTGATAATCAAGCCCCGATTGCTCGACGATCTCCAAGCATCGCGCAACTTCGGCACTCACGCTTTCACCAGAGCCAAGCGGCGTTACGCTAAATTCGAGCAATACCATGGATGCACGAAAAAAAGTACAATGATCTTGGCCAATTCGACATTTTTCGTCGGTTGGATTGTAAAGTTCGATCGCTCTCGTCGAAAGCAGCCGTCTCGCGGATCGATGCCAGCCTTGTTGAATATAGCCGCAAGTTCAAGATACTTCACGACTTAGGCCGATGTAAACCGCTATATTGAATAATCTCCTCGCGCGGTACACTTGACGACCTTTTCGACTGGCCAAATCGGCATTTGGTTGCTCTGCCAAATTCCAATTTCATTTTTCTCGATGGACATCGCCGTCCGCCAAATTGGAACCGCCACGCTTGCAATGGCACTTTATATTGTCGTTGCCCAGCCGTCGGCCCATGCGCAAGGGTTAGGCGAAGTCACAAATCTGCCGCCGATAACGTTCGCAACACCAACATCGATTTATGCGTCGCCTTCGAATTACGCACGTCTTGCCGGCGACCCAATTCAAACCGCCTACGACGACCAAAACCATTCGGTCCTCATTCTCGATGGGCCGATTGGCGTAGAAAACGTTGCCCCTGGATTGCCAACGATCGCACAGCCGCCCAATCTTTCTCCAACCGTTCCGCTCAACTCTTACTCGACGATCGGCCCTCCTGCACTGCCGGGGGGCATGGTCGTGCCCGATGCCACCGATTACTCCTGCGAACCGTGGCACTGGCAATTGCTACCGTATGGGCTGATCTGGCACTCGTATTTGGCTGGTCCGGAAGAGCCGCGAATGGCAGCGATCCTATTTAATGACCCGAACCTCGGCACAAAATTCGACGGACAGCTCGGTGCCCGCATCGGCCTGTTGCGGTATGGAACTGGCGCCGATTTTCGGCCCAACGGCTGGCAGATCGATGTCGAAGGCGCTGCTTTTATTCGTCAAGATCCTGAAGAAAACAGCGACGTGGACGGCTACGATTTCCGCGTTGGGGTGCCGCTAACCTCTGGTTGGGGACGCTACCAAATGAAGGTCGCCTGGTATCATACAAGCTCGCATTTGGGCGATGAATTTGCACTCAAACATCCCGAATTCGTGCGGATCAATTACAGCCGCAACGCCATTGTTTGGGGCCATTCGTACTATCTCCTCGACGAACTGCGGCTTTATGGGGAAATCGATTACGGCTATTGGACCGATGGGGGCAATGAACCTTGGGCATTCCAATTTGGGTTTGAATATAGCCCGCTGGTACGCGGCGCACGCGGCGCACCCTTCTTGGCGGTCAACGGGCTGTTGCGACAGGAAAACGACTTCGGAGGACCATTCACCTTGGAAACAGGCTGGCAATGGCGTCCGCTCCGCGGCGGTCAATTGTTGAGGGTCGGCTTCCACTACCAGACCGGCCCCAGCATACTCAACGAATTTTACCTCGACAGCGAACAGCAAGTCGGCGGTGGAATTTGGTACGACTTCTGATTCGACGCCAATCCGACGTTCCGGCAATAAACTTTTTAAAGTAGATCGTGGTGTTGCAACTCCCGCTCTCACTTTGCACCCTGGTATACTAAGGCGATGCCCGAACCGATTGCATATCTCAATGGCCAATTGCTCCCCGTTTCCGCGGCGGCAATTCCGGTATTCGACTCCGGCTTTGTGTTGGGGGCAACCGCAACCGAGCAACTGCGAACATTTCGCGGCGAGCTTTTTCGCTTGCCAGAGCATTTGCAGCGGCTGCACAGATCGCTCGCAATTATGGGTGTTCAGCCGCGCGAATCGATTGCTGACCTTGCCGACATCTCTCAAAGGCTGGTGCGGCATAACATTCCGCTCATTGACCGGGCCGACGACTTGGGGCTGTGTATCTTCGTCACTCCTGGCCCATATGCCGCCATGGCGGAAGGACATCGCGCAGGCCCCACGGTTGGACTCCATACCTACCGCCTGCCGTTTTTTTTGTGGGCGAAGATGTACGACGAAGGTGTTTCGTTGGCGACCACGTCCGTCGAGCAAGTTCCGACTCGGTGCTGGCCGGCTGAACTGAAATGTCGGAGCCGCATACACTACTTTCTCGCTGATCGGCAAGCCGCGATCGCTCATCCCGGCGCTCGTGCGGTGCTCCACGACGAGGGTGGGCATCTCACCGAAACTTCGACAGCAAACATCATATTGTACTTCGAGGATGAAGGTCTCGTATCGCCACCCAAGTCGCAAGTATTGCCTGGCATCAGTTTACAAGTTGTCCATGAACTGGCCGGTCGATTGCAGATACCGTCGGTGGAGCGGCCCATCCACCCCCCAGATTTCGCCCATTGCCACGAAGCGTTCATCACTAGCACGCCGAATTGTTTGCTACCAGTGACCAGGTTCAATGGGGAAGCCGTCGGCCATGGCCGTCGCGGCGACGTCTTTCAATCGTTGATCTCGGCATGGAACGAACTAGTCGGACTGGATATCGCCGAGCAAGCGCGGCGATTCGCCAACCGATAACAGGCCGTGTATCAGATATGATACATCGATTCGACTTCGCCGGTGGCACGACGCACCAAGTCGGCAAAGGTCAACTCGTTGAGCATGTGCTGCTCGGCCAATACCACGTCGCGCCATGCGCGCAACAACGCACGCCGCGACGTTGACCGTGACGAATTAGGGTTCGGCAATTCTTGTTGACCATCGATCACCGCCATCACTTCGCCGAGCGTGATTTCTTCCGGCGCTTTGATGAGTTGGTACCCGCCGGCCGCGCCTCGCGTGCTTTGCACCAAACCTGCCCCTTTGAGTTGCAGCAGAATCTGCACGAGGAATCGCGAAGGAATGCCGTGTTCGGCGGCGATATTGCGGATGCGCACCGGTTCCGACGAATCGTACGCGCTTGCCAACTCAAGCACAGCAAGGCAAGCGTACTCGGTTTTGGCGGAAAGCTTCATGAGAATCGATGCACAATGAATACTGAACGATGGCTATCATCATACCAAAATTGCAAGCATGTGCCTATTCACCATTCATCGTTCCTCATGCATCATTCTCACTCCGAGGTGTGTAATCCGCACTCGGTTTTTTTAAACCCGCTCCAGCGCCCAGCACGTTCATCCTCGCCAAACAAGACTGCCCGCGTGCAGGGCCAGCAGCCGATGCTGGGATAGCCTTGATCGTGCAGCGGGTTGTAAGGGACGTTTTCGTCGGTGATAAGCTTCCAAACGTCTTTTTTCGTCCAATTGGCCAATGGGCTGATTTTCACTAGGCTGAATTTTTTGTCCCAGCCAATGATCGGGGTTTTTGCCCGATCCGGGCTTTGGTCGCGTCGGATGCCACTCATCCACGCATGCCAGCCGACGGCGGCCGCCTTCAAAACGCTCACCTTACGGTCGGCGCAGCATTGGTCGGGATTGGTCTGATAAATTGGCCCACCATGCTGCGCCTCGTACTGCTCGACGGTTGTTTCTGGCCGTCTAAACTCAACGGCAATGCCGTAGCGCTGAACAATCCGATCGCGTAGTTCCAGCGTCTCTTTAAATTGATAGCCCGTATCGAGATTAAACACATGTACTCGCGGCTCGACAGTTGCTAGCATGTGAATGATCACGCAGCCCTCCGGGCCAAAAGCGGTGGCCATCGTGAGCTTCGGAAAGTAGTGGTCGACGCCCCACTGGATGATTTCCCAAGGCGTGGCCGATTCAAGCTGAGCGCTCTGGGACGCCAGGAATTCGAGGAATTCTGGGGTTGGAACAGGCGCTGGCTTATCCGTAATTGCCTGTGCTTCGCTGGCAATTTGCTCTGGCGGCGTGTAAACGCGAAGCTTCGGCAACGTCGGAATTTGATAGGAAGCTGTTTCAGGCATTGTCTGGACAGCGGCACTCGTCATGGCTGGATTTCCCATAAGACCAATTGAAGGCCGTCGGGTCGCTTAGTGCCGAACAGCCAAATCATAATAATGTTGCTTACCTAAGTCAACTATATGACAGCTATGAATCGGTATCGGCAAATTTTGGTCGGGCACTTCAATTTGTGACGGTTGTAAGGTGTGATAGCAGAAGCGAAAACGGTCGCCCGACTGTTACAATTACCCCCGTGGTAATTACGACCTCCAGAAAGCCGCAAGTCCTTTTGGAAACGGGCTTTGAACAAGCTTGTCGAGTACCGGTATGTGTGCATCGAAAACCTGCTATGTCGCGATTGATCTAGGGGCGTCGAGCGGACGCCATGTCGTCGGACAATTTGATGGCAACCGCCTTGAACTCGAAGAGTTGCACCGTTTTGACAATAGCCCCATCGCCGCTGCCGGCCGCTTGTATTGGAATCTGCTAGGCCAGTGGCAGCAAGTTTTGGCAGGGCTGAAGGCTGCCCAAAGTCGGTATGGCGACCGAATAGCCAGTATCGGTGTTGATTCCTGGGGAGTCGATTTTGTACTGCTAGATCGCCTCGACGAACTACTCAGCAATCCCGTTTGCTACCGTGACGCTCGCACGGATGGCATGATGAACCGAGCTTTTTCGATCGTCCCGCGCGATCAGATATTTGCGCAAACCGGGTTGCAGTTTTTGCAGATCAACACTCTTTATCAATTGCTGGCAATGCAGGCACACGACTCGTCGTTGCTCGACTGTGCCGAAACGATGCTATTGATGCCCGATGCTTTTCACTGGCTGCTGAGTGGCGCCAAGTCGGTCGAGATGACCAACGCGACCACTACCCAGTTTTTCAATCCCGTCGAAGGCCGCTGGGCCTCCGAACTCTTGGATCGATTCAGTCTGCCGGTGCGAATTCTCGGCGACATTGTACCACCAGGAACAAAGCTGGGGGTGTTGACCGAAAGCGTTGCCAGCGCAATCGGCATGAATCGCGTGGCGGTCGTTGCGCCAGGAACTCACGATACTGCTAGCGCAGTAATGGCCGTTCCGACAAAGAACCAACTAGGGATTCGCCCCAATTGGTGTTACATCAGTTCTGGAACCTGGTCGCTGATGGGAGTCGAAGTGCAAAAGCCGGTGATCAACGACAAATGCCTGGCCTTGAATTTTACGAACGAAGGAGGAATCGGCGGGACGACGCGGCTCTTGAAAAATATTTGCGGTCTTTGGCTGGTGCAAGAGTGCCGTCGCGTTTGGAACGAAGCAGGGAAGTCATATACGTGGGACCACCTTGCTGCCGCGGCCGCGGCGTCGAAGCCGCTGGTCTCGCTAATCGATCCCGACGATGCTGGTTTTCTAGGCCCTACGGACATGCCCGCCGCCATTCGAGAATTCTGCCGCCGCACCAAGCAAGCAATTCCGGCCGACGACGGAGCGGTGGTTCGCTGCGTTTTGGAAAGCATCGCCATGCAATATCGCCGCGTCCTAGGCTGGCTCGAAGAGCTGATCGGCGGCAGAATTGAAACTATCCACATTGTCGGCGGCGGAGCCAACAACCGCCAACTTTGCCAAATGGCTTCCGACGCCTGCAATCGCCGTGTATTAGCTGGGCCGACCGAGGCGACGGCCATTGGCAATCTGATGATGCAAGCTGTCGCGGCTGGCGAAGTTGAAAGCATCGAAGCAGCACGCGAGGTCATTCGGCGCAGCTTTTCAGTAGTCGAATACCAACCGGTAAATGCGGCGATTTGGGACGAACACTTTTCATGCTATCTGCAGCTTGCATCGGTATAATGGACGAGGACGAATGAACTCGCTATTTCGAACGAGACTGCAATGGATTCGCCACTTTGCAAACCCATTGACGCAATTGGAACTGCCGAGCCAGCCGGTAAACCAAAGGCATCGCCACTCAACCATTGGCAGTTCTCGCTGCGATTTCTATTCGGCGCGGTGACGGCTGTCGCAATTTTTCTGGGGCCAGGCAGTCAATGGTATTGGATCGACAGCATACTCGCCCAACTGATACTCGGACCATTGATGATTGCGGCCGTCATTCTCGGCTGCGCGATGTTGATTCAACTGCCGATCTTCTTGCTGCTTTGGGCCAAGGGAGCGTTACCGCCGACAACTTTAAAGTTGCCCGACCAGGAACCAACAGAAATGGATCAACCCGTTGCGGTGAGTTTGCCAAAGCGATTCGAGCCATTCAATCACACCGATTTGTGAGACGATCTTGCGCTGCCACCCTCCCATGATCGGCCCACCAGTTCCGCAATTGTTGCTGACAATGGACCGGAACGTGTGAAGAAAATGTGAGCCGGACGCGCGCGCCTCTTGCATCGCCGCTGATGGTTGCTTCGACGATGTGATTTGCGGCGGCGATTTCGTCGATCACCTGCAAAAACGCCGGCGTCACCGTGCCGATCTTCACCTGTAACGTGCCGTCGAGTAGTTCGATCCGAAATACTGGGCGAGGCTTGGCGGCTTACCACAGGCTCCACAGGACGAAGCCACCCACGGCAGCCGCTGTCAGGTTAACGAGGAACTCCGATTGCACGGATAGGCCTAAGCTGCGATGAGGGAATTCGTTCGCTCAGAAGTCGAATAGCTTCTTAATGGCGTAAACGGTCGCCGCTCGACCGGCCTTGGCGATTGACCGCGTCAACGGAATCGCTTTTGGGCAGACGGCCACG
>JADZDJ010000052.1 GCA_020851115.1 Pirellulales bacterium | reverse complement strand
TTACGAGGAACTCTGCGAGAACAGCGAAGCGATGATCCAAATCGCCATGATCCAGCTCATGCTCCACCGCCTCTGCCGGCCGCCCAGCCGACAACACCGATGCTAGCAATTAAGAAACACCCTCTTACGTCTACGACTTGGCGCTGGCCGTTTGGCCGGCGCTTTCTGGCGGGACGGGATTGTAGTCGAGTTGGTCGGCGGGGACCGCTTTTTGCAGTTTTTCGTCCCAGCCCAGCATCTTGCCAGTGCGCCACGACTGGTTGGCCATGCACACGGCGACGACGCCGGCCAGGCCCAGTTCGGCCGGGCAATTGATCGGTTCGCCGCTGCGTAAGTGGTGGTGCAGATTGGTGTGGTGCAAGTGAATGTCTTCAGCGCCGGTCTTATTGTGCGAAGCGAGTTCCTTGCCGTCTTTATCCTTGGCAACCCAGCCTTGGGGCGTGAAATAGAGAGTTCCGCGGTAGCCGCGAATCATGTGGTCGATGCCGACGCGGTTGCTTTGCGTTCCCAGCACGTAGACGGTCATGCCGCGTGGATATTCGGCGATCATCTCGAAATTGTCGGGCAAGTCTCGGCCGAAATCGTGCCATTGCCAAATGCCTCCCATGCCGACGACGCGTCGTGGATACGTCAGATTGCAGGCTTTCATGATTCGCGTGATGCGATGGATGAATAGATCCGTGGCCACGCCGCCCGAATAGGCCGAATAGCAGCGCCATTCAAAATAGCGGTGTGGATCCCAGGCAACTTGCGGAGCATCACCCAGCCAGGCATTCCAATCTAAATCCGCAGGCTGGTTCGGGTGCTGGGCAGTCATGTCGGGTTCGCGAAATGGGCCTTGCTTATCGTAGCGTCGGACGTATTCGATTTGCGCCTGCACGACCTGCCCAAGCACGCCCTGTTCGATGGCTTTGGCCGCCGAACTGTAGCTGTCGTCGGACATGCCCTGAACGCCGACTTGCAGCGGCAGGTCTGTTTCTTTTTGCTTTTTCACGACGGCCTGCGCTTCTTCGATGGTGTGCGTCAGCGGCTTTTCGCAATAGACGGCTTTGCCGGCGTCGAGCGCATCGAGCGTGATCTTGGCATGCCGGTGCTCGGGCGTGGCGATCGTTACATAGTCGATGTCCTTATGGTCGAGTAGCTTACGATAGTCGGTGACGGCGTCGGTTTCGAGGATGGCCGCGCCGGCTTCCGCGCGAGTTTTCCAGCAGTCGGCCACGCCAAAGAAGGCCAGGTTGTCGGAATCCTTGAGCGCCTTGCAGGCATGGATGTGGTTTGTTCCCATGCCGCCGGGACCGATGATGCCAATGCCGATGCGGTCGTTGGCGCCGATCACTCGGGCATAGCTTTTTGCGGAGAATGCCAACGCGGTGGTAGCGGCCGTGGTGGCGAGAAAACTTCGACGGGAGACCGGGCGATCGGCGTACATAGAAGCGCTCCTTGACCATGGGGGAGGAAGGCGGGACTTTTCGGCAACTCTGTGGAGGCGAGCGCCGGGAGATGATTTATAAATTAACCGAACGCAGATCACCGTTCCACTGCCTAAATTTGGGGCGGACCCTGCTTTTGGGCCATGCAGCAATGCCCGTCACCTGGATTTTCCGCGGCGCGGCCGCAGAAACCAGAGGGCCACGACGATGATCAGGCCGATTGGGAAGAGTTTCGGCCGGAAGGCCAGAACGAGGGCCAGCGCGATCGCGGCGATCGGTAGCCACGGCGGCATCTGGCGAAGCTGCGGATGGGCCAGCCAGACCAGCGCCATCAACACGCCGACGCGCAGACATGGACCACCGAATTGCGCGCCATCGCCAATTCCAAAGGCAATGGCCGCGCCGCCGATCACCAGCAGTGCAATGGCAATCGAGCCGACGGCTGAACGCATGGGAAGTTAGGCCCGAATCATACACTGCCCAGCCACCGGCGACTTGCTGCCGAAACTACGCAGCGCATTTCGGAAAGCGAGGAATCCCCCATCCGCTTCCTGACGGGCGCGGCTTGGAGAGTGCGTTGGCATTCGATCGTGCCCGCCCACGGTTAATACTGGTAGATGATGTCGAAGCCATAGAGGAACTGGTTCATCGCCGTGCCAGCATTAAACGGACTGGTGACGGGCACCGCGGGATTTTGG
The DNA here is from genome assembly GCA_020851115.1 of Pirellulales bacterium. GTDB lineage: Bacteria > Planctomycetota > Planctomycetia > Pirellulales > JADZDJ01 > JADZDJ01. The sequence goes on along the minus strand of JADZDJ010000052.1, from coordinate 25,739 downwards.
TTGCCCGGACCTTGGTACCAATCCCAGCGAGCCTCGGGGCGCACGATCAGGTTGCCGTTGGGTTTCCAGTTTAGACCAAGCGTGCATTCGTAGAAATCGCCGGGAAAGCTAGCGCCAAAAATCGAGTTGCCGGGACGCAAGCCGGTGACGCGGTAGCCGTCTTGGTCGCGGAACCACGCGATGCGCCAGCCCGCCGTCCAACAGCAGTTGATCCTATAGAATACGTACTGGTTGACGCCGTACCAATCGGCGTTCGGCAGGGCGACCGGATCGCGATTTTGAAAACCGCGGTCGCTTTCCAAAACATACGTCAGGCGGCTAGTCCAATTTCGGCTCCAGACGATGCTGTAGATTGTGCGGTTCGCCCACGGGCCAACGCCGGGGCCGTTGATGCTTTCGCCGCCGGTGTGGATGGCGAAGGCCAGGCTGCCCCAATCGGACTGCGTATAGGTTAGGCCACCGAGGAAGTTCGCGCGGGAATCGGCGCTGAAGGTATCCCAACCGTTGGTGATGCCGCCGTAAAACGTCCACTCGTCGCTGAGCGGCTTACTCGCCAAAATACCGGTGTGGGTGAATGGCTCGCCGTACTGCATCGTGTAAGTGTGCGTATAGAAAAAGTTGCCGATGGCCGGCACGACTTCGTACCCGATGATCGTAAAGAAGTGACCCCACTTGATTTTTAGATCGTCGAAGGCCGTTTCCACGTAAAATTGCGGCAGGGCCGAGCCATACAAGGCATTGTTATTATCCCATCGCCCGATATTTCCCATCGGGGTGCCATCAAGACCGGCTGCCGTGGTATAGAGATAGTCGGAGCCGTAGAAGTAATCGACTCGGCCGCCAAGATAGAAGCCGGAGTTGTCTTTCGGCACGGCGCGTTCCAACGCGAGCCAAGCCTGATTCAACTGGCCTTCGCCATTTCGGTCGGGGAAGGTAACCGGGCCATTAAAGCGGTCGGCGGGAGCGCGATCGGTGCCGACGACGCCGCCACTGAGCCAACCGGTAATCGTCATGTCGTGCGATTTGAGGCAGCAGCAATCGTCGAAAATGCGGCAGATCTCTTTATCTTCGCATTTCAGCGGGCAGCATTCCTCGCATTTGATTAATGGCAGACAATGATTCTTCTTGCAGCAGTTGTCTTTTTTTTCTTCGGTTTTCTCACACGAACTGCTCGAACTGCAGGTGGGCGTCGAGGCGCATGAGTCGGAGCTTGCGCAACCATTGGAAACCGGCGGAGGGGGAGTCGGTGGTGCGGCAATGGGGGGCGGAACGGCGGGCGGCGTCGGAACGGTGGCCGGCTGCGAATAGTAATCGTAGTTGCCGTATTCGTACGTTGCCGGCGAATATGGGTTTAAGCTCGTTTGCGCGACGGCGGCGGCGGTAGATAATCCACTCGCAATCGCGATCGCCAGCGCCAGGTGCGGGCACTTCATGGTCCAAGACTCCATCCGTGACGGACAATTCGTGGGGGAAGGCGCGCGTCGGCCAGCGCCTTGACAGGCGTTCCTGCCTGCAGGAAGGGTTTGGCAAGGAGGGAGAGCCGCCTGGTCTTTCGGCTCCAGTGCCACGATATAGCTATCGACGGACAATTTGGCGCGAATTTATGCGAAAAGCGGGAGATGCCGTTCGTGGCGGCTCGAATCGGGGATGAAGCCTTAAACTTTGCGGATTATTCCGAACACGACATCGACCCATTGGATTGCTTCAGTTCTTGGCGAGGCTTTCGTGTCTAAATTCACGGCAATTTGCCCATCCGCAAATCTTTGGCACACCCTGCCTGCGATGGGCATCGCATGGAATTTATCTTGGACAGATTTTATCTGGCGGTTATATTTTTCGTTCAGGTGGCTGTCGCTGCTTTCGCTAAGAATTCGTTCGCGCCTTTAGGGAGAAATGGAATGCCTTCGGAAAAATTGCGGCTGATTGTTGTCGCGCTAGCCGCGCTCGGATGTTCGTTTGCCCCTGCGATAGCGCAGGCACACCCCGGCCATGGCATCTCCGATCGTTGGGGGGATTTTCCATCGGGATGGATACATCCTTTCACTGGTATCGACCATCTCTTGGCGATGGTGGCCGTCGGATTGCTGGCCGTGAGAATGGGCGGGCGGGGCCTGTGGCTGCTGCCGATGGCGTTCTTGGGAAGTATGTTGCTGGGTGGGGCGGCAGCCTTTGCGAACTGGTCGCTGCCGGGCGTTGAGGCAGGCATTCTGACATCGGTATTGGTATTTGGCTCGTTGCTCGCACTGACGCGTGTCGTCCCGCTCTGGCTAGGCGTGGCGCTGGCGGCGATGTTTGCCATGTTCCATGGATATGCGCACGCGTCTGAGATGGGTGGAGAGTCGGCCACACGTTTCGCCGCTGGATTTTTGCTCGCAACCGCAGCGTTGCACGCCGCTGGAATTGCGGCGGGAATGGTGCTCGCATTCTGGCGGCAAGAAAAGACCATCCGGATTGTCGGCGGTGCAATTGCGGCCGCCGGACTGGTGATGATGATCAGCGGGTTGTGATCGTGCGCAGCTTGCCGAATCGCTTATCGATTGATTTCCGTCGCAGTCGCTGCCAAAGGGGGCCGCGACGCCATCAAGAAAGAGACAGACGATTGTGCGATCGACCGCGGCAAAGTTGCATCGTTCCAACGATTCCGGCGGATCGCGTGGATGAATTGGCCGTCGCGACGGGGAGGCCGAGCGAGTTCACGCTTCGTCGTCTAGCCCTTCAAACATCGCATCGACGAATTCGGCGGGCTTGAAAACTCCCAGGTCGTCGGCAGACTCTCCGACGCCGACATACTTGACCGGCAGACCAAATTGTTGGCGGATGGGGACGATGACGCCTCCCTTGGCCGTGCCGTCGATCTTGGCCAACACGATGCCGGTGCATTTTACGGCATCAGAAAACCCTCGCGCCTGGCTGATGCCGTTTTGGCCAGCGGTGGCATCGAGCACGAGCAGCACATCGTGCGGCGCATCGGGAATTTGCTTGCCGATGACGCGGTGAATCTTGGTTAGCTCGGCCATCAGATTCTGTTGCGTTTGCAGCCGGCCGGCGGTATCGACGATGCACACATCGGCCCCGGTGTCGATCGCCTGCTTGACGGCGGAAAACGCTACGCTCGCCGGGTCACTGCCGGGCGGGCCTTTGACGACCTCCGCTCCGAGGCGATCCGCCCAGATGCCAAGTTGCTCGACCGCGGCGGCGCGAAAGGTATCTCCTGCGCCGAGCACCACCTGCTTGCCTTGCTTGCGGAAAAGCTGCGTCAGTTTGGCGATGCTTGTGGTCTTGCCCGAACCATTCACGCCGCAGACCATAATGACGGTTGGGCCTGTGACGGCCATCGTGAGCGGCGATTCTTCTTGTCCGATTAGTTCCTTCAGCTTGGATTTTACGACCTCCAGCGCATCACGCATGTGAATGACACGGGCGCGGAACTGGGTGGCGATTTCTTCGGCGATCTGATTGGCCGGCTGCGGCCCCATATCGGTGTGGACCAAAGCCCGTTTCAGTTTTTCGAGAAAAGTATCGTCGACGAACTGCCCTTCGCTCTTGAACAGGTCGCGAATGTCGGTCTTGAGCAATTGCGTGGTCTTGCTCAGACCTTGCTTCAGCCGGGCAAAAAAGCCGCGCTTCGGCGAATCCTCCGGCGCATCGCTCTTCGAGGGCACGAGTTGCTCGACCTGTGACGGCTCGACCGATTTTTCGGCAGCAGTATTCTCAGCAGACGACTTTTTGAAGCGATCGAAGAGTGCCATATCTTGAACAACCAACCCCTATTTTGAAACGGACGTTGATAAACAATGGCACTTCAAGTGACCATCCGCCGAATCCGCAGATTTCACCGATTGCCGACAAGGCGGATCTGTTCACTGTCGCGGGCGAAGCGGCTTTTTCGACGGCGCGCATTATCGCAAAGCGCCGGCGATTGAGGAAGGCTTAAGCCTGCTTCTCGTGCCCTTCCAGGAACTTATCGAGAATGCCATTGACAAACTGTGCGCTATGGCCCGTGCCGAACCGCTTGGCAAGTTCGACCGCTTCGTTAATGACTACAGCGCCGGGCGTTTGAGTGTAGAGTATTTCGTAGGCACCCAGCCGCAACAAATTGCGATCGGTGGCGGCCATTCGCTCTAGGCTCCAATTTTCAGCTGTTTTGATGAGCAACGTGTCGAGTTCGGCACGGTTGCGGCGAACGCCATCGATCAGCGAGCGAGCGAACTCCACCAATTCTTCATCTTCGCGCAACCGCGAGCGCAAGAACCGATCGCGGTCGATCGGCTCGACGCCGGGGTTCATGTCGTCCTGGTACAAGACCTGCAAGACGACTTCGCGAGCTTTGGAGCGTTTGGCCATAAAAGCAGCTCTGAGCTACGAGCATTGAGCGACACGCGGAGGTTGGCGTTCATCGTTCACGGCTCGTACCTCGTCGCTTATTTTCATTCTCGAGGTAGCTTCTTCATTAGATCCACCATTTCCAGCGCGGCCTCGGCGCATTCGACGCCTTTGTTGCCGAACCGTTTCTTGCCGCCGGTCGGCGTATCCTTGTCTACGCGGCCCCCGGCGCGCTGGATCGCTTGCTCGAAGGTATCGCAGGTGAGCACGCCGAACAAGACCGGAATGCCGTGGCGCAGGCCCGCTTCGGTAATTCCCAGGCTGACGGCGCGGTTGATATGCTGATCGTGCGTGGTTTCGCCGCGAATCACGGCTCCCAAGCAGAGCACGGCGGCATAGCGGCCACTGCTGGCCATTTGATCGGCAACCAAGGGGATCTCAAATGCTCCTGGAACCCACGCCACGTCGATCGCTTCATCGGCGACTCCGTATTCCTTCAACGTCTCTACTGCCCCTTCGAGCAGCTTGGAGGTGATCGCATCGTTCCATCGCGAAACGACGATGCCAAATGGATCGCCGACAGTCGATTTTGAACCTTGGAAGACGTTGGGCATTGGTTGATGAACCGAATTGTCGCTAGATCGCAGCGGAAAAGATGCATCTCCCTTTGCAGTGATCCACTGAGCATTCTCATTCGGCTTTGGAGCTTTAGAATTGTTTTCCTCTCTACATCGCTGCGACTCGGTGGTAAGGTGTTAGTCTACCCACGCGCAGCACGCTGCGGTGATCTTTTTCCGTCCGCTCGCGGACGCCTGGATCGGGCTTCCATTCTTTACCATCGACCACAAATTGGTATTCATAACGTCCCTGGCTCAGTGTTTGCTTGATTGTATGAAAGCCGCCCTTATCGGGACCTACCATTTTCAATTCGTCGGGCTTCCAGTGGTTGAAATCGCCGGATAAATACACGGCTTCGGCCGGCGTACTCGGTTTGTAGCGGAACGTGACTTCGTACCGGCCGTCGTCTTGCCGCTCCTGGGTCGGCTGGCCGAGCGTGAGGTCTTGATCTACCAGGGCGATGGCGAATGAGCCGATGACCATTTCTTCCCAGGTTTGATCACCCCAAGAGACTGCTCGGTTGGGGTCGGGGTTCGACATGTTTTGGGCGGAGTTGTCGAAATGGGCCTCGCAGGCCAATTCCGTCCCTGGCGGCAGCACTTTGGCGGGTTTCAGCAGGTAAGTGTTCTGCCAATGAAAGTCGTACCGCGGCACATCGAGCAATATTTCTTGGCGTTGATCGGGATAGATCGCGGTAAACCGGAACGATTTGCCGCGCAGATGCATATGTGGCGTCAGCGAGAATAACAGCACGGCTTCATCGAACCGGTGCTTCGCTTCGACCGCATGGTCGGCTGCTCTCGGGGGAATTTGAAATTCCCCATTCAGCGCCGCTCCCAGTTTGATTTCTTTTTTAACCTTTTTCGGATCGGCCAACACCATGCCGGCTGCGCTTCGATCGATTTGCTCGGAGCCAATGGGCGTGTAGTGCATTTGGAACACTAGTTTCGAGCCGGCGGGTATGCGGCGAGCAAGCGCATCAGGCCCAAGGTTGGCGGGCATTCCAGGAGCGAACGACGCGATGGCATGATTCAGAGCATCCAATCCATTCGGTTGATCTTGTTCCGGACCGATCCAAAACAAAATCATGTGATGCACAACCGCGGGATTTCCAGGTCGTGCATCGGTTCCTCGGACCCACACATCTTCCTTGAAGCCCGGATCGATGACGAAATACTGATATGGCACACTTCCTTTTGCCGGCACCGTAAACGCCTTGGGCATTTTCACCACCAAATCGGGCTTGGTTATTCGCCAGCCCGCGGTGAATTTTGGCGGCTGCGGCAGATCGTCGGGATTGCCCTGCGGCATGCCGTTTTTCACCCATTGAAAGATCAGTTGCTGTTCGTCGTCGGGCATTCGCGCGTCGTTCCAGAATGCTCCGTAGTCCGGGTTGGCGTGCCAGGGGGGCATCCGTTGATCTTTGATCACTTCGCAGATCGTTTCGCCCCAGCCGACGACATCGTCGTAGGAGGTGAGCGTAAACGGGGCAATTTGATCGGCCCGATGGCACGATACGCAGTGCCGGTTCAAGATGCCGGCAATTTGCCGCGAGTAGGTAATATCTCCCGTTGGCTTCGTTGGATTGACTCGGCCGATGTAACAGCCACTGGCGGGCGTTTCGGCGATCGCAATTTTCTCGCCGGCCAGCCATTGGTCGATGGCATTGACTAGATACTCATGTTCGGCCTTCGCACGGGAAAATCCGACGCCATATTGATCGTCGATCGCTCCTCGGTAAAGAATCTTACCCGTCGGGTCGAGCAAGAACGCTTCGGGAGTGCGCTGGGCGTCGAACCGGTCGGCGATTTTGTTGCCGGGGTCTTTGAGCAGCGGAAAATCGATTTTGTGAAGGCGAGCATAGTGCGCTATGTCGGCCAGCGAATCTTGCTGATTCGAATCGATGCCGACAAATTGCACGTTTTGACGGCGATACTGCTCGTCAAGCTCCATCAGCCGCTTGCCGTAGAGCTTTGCCAACGGGCATTCCACGCCGAGAAAGGTCACGACGACCGCCTTTTGATCTTTCCACTCGGCGGAGGAATGAGCGCTGCCCAGAAAGTCATTGAGCTGAAATGCTGCAATCTGCCTGCCAATTGGCGAACGAGACCGATCGCTTTCGTCGGCCAGGGCCGTAAATCCGAGCGACAGCACGATTGCAGCGGCAAAATGCTTGATGGCCATTATTCTTGGATCCCCGATGCCGCTCAATTCGGTCGTTGATTTAGCTTAGCCGATGGGCTGGTGAAAAACACCCCAAACGATTGGGCGTGCCACCGTTCCGAATGCAGCGAAACCGATGCCATTTATCGCGAAGGAATTGAACAAGGCGAATCTCTTCACCGATGAACCTGGTGCAGCCACTTAAACTGGGAAAGAAATCTCCACCCCAAAAGACTATCCGACGGCATCAGGCCGCGACAGGCTCTTGGTTGAGTTCTTGGAGCGATTCCAAGTGTCCGCGGGCATTGCCCAGGATTTCCTCCGCCAGTGCTCGGCCTTGCGGGTCGGAGATCAGATCGGCCACGCACTGCTCGATGGCTGCGATGTCTTGTCGCTGGTAGAAGCTGAGTTCGCCAACCAAATAGCCGAGCGCCAAATCGTGCGTGTCGGTGAATGCCATCGGATATTCGCCGAAACCCGCCAGCGCCCGCCGTTCCAGCAGCAACTCGACGAGGCGGTGCGCGTAGTTGCGGTAATCGGTGGCGATTAACGCGACCGTCAGCTTGGCCGATTCATCGCCAGGATGGGTCCAGAGGGCAGCGGTGTCGCCCAGGTACATCGGAAACGATCGATGCAGCGTCACCAGCAAGCGATTGAGAACAGCGTTCGTATCGATCCGAGCCATGAATTACAACAAGTTGGCCGCGCCGCTTGTAAGCCACGCGTAAAATTGATTCCAAAACAAGCCGAGAATCAGCACTGGCAGCGTGACCAGCGCGACAAACGCTCCGCGAACGGATACCAGCGAAAAACCAACGGCCGGGCGAGTATCAGACTCGGGATCGATCGTCATCGCTTTCACAACGCGAAGGTAATAGAACAGGCTGACGGCCGTATTCAATCCGCCAATCACCAGCAAAGCGAGCATCAGGCCGCTGTAGCCGGGAGCCGACATTGCCGAAACAAGCGCCGCGAAGGCTACGTATTTCGCCGAAAAACCCGCCAGCGGCGGCAGGCCAACCAGACTGAACAAAATCACGGCGAAGCAGACGACGACACCGGGGGCGACGCGCATCAGACCGCCGTAATGGTCGATTTCTTCGCTTCGCATTGCATTGCGCAAGAACGCAATGATGGCGAAAGCACCAAGATTCATAAACAAGTACAGGCCAACATAGAATGGTATTGCCGCAAACGCATGCGCCGCGGCAGCGGTATCGCTGCCCGACAGCGCCACTCCGGCGGCCACCGGCATCATCATGTACCCAGCATGAGCGATCGTGGAATAAGCCATCAGGCGCTTGATATTGGTTTGGCCGTAAGCTGCCAGATTGCCAAAGGTGCAGGTCACCGCGGCGATGACGGCGATCAGCAGGGCGAGATAGCGACGCACCGGTTCGAGCGCGCGACTGCGATCGGCGGTTGAAACCGAATTCGCTTGCACTGCCGCAGGCTTGACGGCACTGACCGTGGAGATATTGACTTTGGCGGCAGGAACGTTCGCCGCAGTTTCGTGAATTGCCGCGGCGGACGCGACCGGCATCGTCCTGGGTTCCGAATGCACCGATCCAAATCCAACGGCCACGCGAATCAACAGTGCCAATGCCGCGGCTTTCGAGGCCACGCTTAAGAATGCGTTTACTTCGGCGCACGCTCCCTCGAACACATCGGGGCACCAAAAATGGAACGGAAACGCAGACAGCTTGAACGCCAGGCCGACACCGATCATCAGACCGCCGAGTGCCAGCACCATGGCGCGGTCGGCAAGTTGTCCGCCGGCAATCGCATCGGCCATCCGATCGGCCATCGTGGGGAGATGACAGGTGCCAAGGACGCCGGCCAGCAAGCTGATGCCGTAGAGCATTACGCCTGCGGCACCGGCGCCGTAAACCGAGTATTTCAGCGCCGCTTCGCTGCTCTTGGGTTGGCCTTTGAGAATTCCCACCAAGGCATACGAAGGAACGCTGGCCATCTCGACGCCGAGAAAAATCGTCAACAAATGGTTGGCCGAGGCCATGATGCACATACCGAGCGTTGCGCCGAGTACGAGCGAATAAAAATCTGTAGCGTCTTCTTTGGCAGGAATACCGGAGATTCGCGTAAAAATGACGAACAACACCGCGAACAGCAACAGAATGGCGCGGAAGAAGATCGTAAACGAATCGTACACCAGCATGCCGGTGAACAGTTCGACTCGATCCATTCCGCCCAGCGCAGCAAGCTGGTTCCACGGAATCGAAAACCAAAAGCCAACTGCCGAGCCAATGAGCGCAATCCAGAAAGCGTGGATCCTCTCACCACCGTGGAACACGCGCACCAGCAGCATCAGCACGATCGTGGCACAAAGTACCAGTTCCGGCCGAAACAGCAGGACGCTGTCGGTCGTATTGCCGACAATCGAATTAAGAAGTTGGGAAAGAGACACTGGGGAAAGGGCTCAGGGTTCAGAGTGGTAGGATGATAAATGATGGAAGCGTTTATTTATTGTTCGGTGTTTGTTGGGTGCGGCGGCGGTGGCAAAATTTTGGCGACCCGATTGGCGGCAGGTTGGCTGGTGGTCGCCCGGTCGGCCGCGAGCTTCTCGAAACCTGGCGTTAAATTGGTCAGCGTTTGAGCCTGATGATCGATGGTCGGCGTCGTGTACTGAAAGACCAGTTGCGGATTGACGCCGAACAGAACGGCAAACGCCAACAGGGGCGCGGCAATTGCCAATTCGCGGCCGGTCATCGGATGCAAATGCTCGCCGTGCGGGCCGCGGTATTCGGCCCCCAGGTAGACTCGTTGCAGCGTCCACAGGATATACCCGGCGGTCAGAATCACGACTGCCGCGGAAATCACTGCCAATACTTGGCTATAGTTCCAAACCGAGAGCGTCACCAGCACTTCGCCACTGAAGCCGCAGAGGCCCGGCAAGCCCAGACCGGCGAAGAAAATGCCGAAAGCCATGCCACTATAGAGCGGCATTTTATGGAACAGCCCACCGAATTCGTTCAGATTGCGGTGATGCACGCGGTCGTAAATGACGCCGACCATGAAGAACATGCCGGCCGAACTAATGCCGTGGGCGATCATTTGGAACATCGCCCCGCTGATGCCCATCGCCCAGTATTGCGAGTTGTAGGCCGGTGCGGCGGCGCTCCAAACGCCAAGTCCCAACAGCACATAGCCCATATGACTGACCGAGCTATAGGCGACAAGCCGCTTGAAATCCTTTTGAGCCAGTGCGGCAAACGCACCGTAGACCATGCTCAACACCCCGATACCACAGACGACGCCGGCCAGTTCGTAACCGGCCTGCGGGCAGATTGGATAGCAAATCCGCAAGATACCGTAGCCGCCCATTTTGAGCAGAATGCCGGCTAGGATCATCGAAATTGGCGTGGGGGCTTCGACGTGCGCATCGGGAAGCCATGTATGCACCGGCACGGCGGGGACTTTGATCGCAAATCCAATGAAGAGCAATACAAAAGCCCACCATTGGAGCGACTTGCCCCAGAGGATCTCGACGTTGAACGGCGACTGTTCGTGTTGGCCGATTGCCGCCAGCGCCAGCAAGTTGAATGTATGAGTGGGATTCTTATCGGCGCGGATCGCGGCGATCTTCGCTTGCAGCAATTCGTCAGCCGTCTGGCCTCCTGCGGCGGCAACTTCGGCAGCGGTCACTTCAACGGCCTTGCTATCGAGAAGCTGCTGGTCTTCGAGTAGCTTCAAATCGCTATTGAAATACAGCATCAAAATCGCGATCAGCATGAGCACGCTGCCGACGAGCGTATACAGGAAGAACTTGATCGCCGCGTATTCTTTGCGCGGGCCGCCCCAGACACCAATGAGAAAATACATCGGCAACAGCATTACTTCCCAGAACACATAGAACAGGAAGAAATCGAGCGCCAAGAAGACGCCGATCATTCCGGTTTCCAAGAGCAGAAACAAGATGCAGTAGGCCTTCACATGCTTTTCGATATTCCAGCTTGCGCCCATGGCCAGCATGCTGACGAGCGACGTGAGGATCACGAGCGGGAAGCTGATGCCGTCCAACCCCATCAAGTAGTTGATGTTGAACGAGCTGATCCACGGCACGCTGAATAGATCTTGCATTTGCCGGGCGGCGTCCGCCTGGAGATCGAACTGCGACGTCGTTGCTCCTTCCGGGCGAGGAATCGCGATATAGACCGTGGCGATAAACACGAGCACCGTGACGATCAATGTGAGCCAGCGGATCGCCCCTTTGGCGTCGCGCGGAAAGAACGCCAGCACCAAAGCGCCGAGCGCCGGCAGAAACGTAATCAACGACAGGGGGAAAATATAAGGATTGTCCATTGCCAGGGATCAGGAGTCAGAAGTCGAGGCTTTGCTATTTTGAATTTCCGCTCGGAAATTCACATGGCCCACGCGTAATTCCAGAAAAAACTCACCAGCACAAAAATCGCCACCATGCCGACCACGATGAACATGACGTATTGGCGCAGGCTGCCGGTTTGCAGACTGCGAAACGCGATGCCTGCCGAATGCATCCAGCGCGCGAACAAGTTCACCGCGCCATCGACGATCAGCCGGTCGATCGCGTCATCGATGGTCGATAGCCCGCGCACCGCCGTTGCGCAGCCATCGATGAAGCGGTCGATCACGTGCTTATCGAAATCGGCGACTCGCCTAGCAACAAAATGCACAGGCTGAACGATGATCGCATTGTAGAGTTCGTCGAAGTACCATTTATTCCAGAGGAAGGTGTGCAACTTGCCGAACTGCTGCTGGACCTCGGCCGGGTTCAACCACTGCCAGGCATAGAACACGGCGGCCAAGAGAAAACCCGACAGTGCGGTGCCGAAGGCGATCAGCGACGCCGGTACGTGAATTGCTTCTTCGTGGCTTAAATACTCGCTGGGATGCACGACGTTCGGCCAAACGACCGCGCCGGTGACCGTTTCGATCGTTCCCGCCGGGCGGGCTTGTTCGAGCATGTTGGTCAGACCCCACAGTGGCCAGCCGATGCCGAATGCAAAAGCGGCCAGCAGCACCAGCGGCGCCCACATCACCGGCGGCGACTCGTGCGCGTGGTCGTAGACATGATGATCGCGCGGCTTGCCGATAAACGTCAGGAACCACAGGCGGAACATGTAAAAGGCCGTCATCGATGCGCCACCTGCCGCCGCCAGAAACAAGATTCTGTGGACTGGGTTTTGGTTGGTAAACGAAAGCGCCTGGGCGATGATTGAATCTTTCGAGTAATAGCCGCTGAAGCCAGCAACGAACGGAATACCGGTGCCAATGATCGCCAAACAGCCCACCAGCATCGTGTAGCCGGTGTATGGCATTTTCTTGAGCAGGCCGCCCATTTTCCGCATGTCGTTCGTGTGGCAAGCGTGAATCACGGAGCCGGAACACATGAAGAGTAGGCTCTTGAAGAAGGCGTGCGTGAACAAGTGGAACAAACCCGCGACCCAGCCGCCGATACCCAGGGCCAGCATCATGTAGCCCAGTTGGCTGACCGTGGAATAGGCCAAGACGCGCTTGATATCGACAGCGACCATCGCTATGGTCGCCGCGATGAACAGGGTGATGCAGCCGATGTAGGCGATCACGAGCAACACTTCTTGCGTGAAAATCGGAAAACACCGACCGACAAAAAACACGCCAGCGGCAACCATCGTGGCCGAATGCACGAGCGCCGAGACGGGGGTTGGACCTTCCATGGCGTCGGGAAGCCAGACGTGGAGCGGAAACTGAGCGCTTTTGCCGACGCAGCCACAAAAGATGCCCAGGCCCGCGACGATCAGCAGGCCGTAGCCGAAGCCATTCTTGCGCCAGTCAGGAATTTGCGATTCGATCTGCGACTTGGCCGCCGTTAATCCGCCCATGTCGGCGTGGTCGTTGACGATGCCGGCGACTTGCTCACCAGCCGACGAGAGAACCATGCCATCGGGCAGTGTAAGTTTGTAATCATTTTCCGGCGGCCGCAATTGCGAGAAGATACCGCGGGCGATTGTATTGCCGCCGTCGTCCACGGTATCGCCGAATTGGAAGGTGCCGATTGCTCCAAACAAGGCCATCAAACCGATGATAAAACCAAAGTCGCCAACACGGTTGACAATGAACGCCTTGTTGGCGGCATTCGAGGCGCTCTTGCGCTCGAAATAAAAACCGATCAAGAAATACGAGCAAATACCAACCAGTTCCCAGAACACGAACGTCATCAGCAAATTGCCGGAGATCACCAGTCCCAACATGCTGAAGCAAAACAGTGATAGATATTGAAAAAACCGCGGGAACCGACCCGGCCGATGTAGATGATGCCCGTCGGCCAGCGCGACCTCGTGATCTGTTACATCGTGCAACTCGTCGTGCATGTAGCCGATGGCATAAATGTGAATGCACGAGGCGATGAGCGTGACCATTGCAAACATGGCCACGGTGAGCGCGTCGATATAATAACCGATGGTGAGCTTCAGCGAACCCACTTCAAACAGCGTATACCAATCGCCGTTATAGTTGACCGGCGCGGCCTCCTGCGGCGCGGCATGTTCGCTGCCAGCAGGTTCGCTCGACAGGTTCGCCAAGCGAATTGGCGAACTTGTGGAGCAGGCATTCGCGTCCGCCAACTTTGTCGCGACGACGGCAGGCAGCCATGCCTGCTCCGCGTCGGCATGATGTGCTCCGCCGCCGTGATGCACCGCTACCAGCGGATGCTGGCCGACCCAACCGCAGAGTGAAATCGCGGACAGCGCGAAGGCACCAATGATCGCGCCTGCGGCGACATACGATGCGCCCTTGCCATGCTTCCCCAAATACTTGCCGAAAAACAAGATCACTACGAACGACAGCAATGGCAAAAGGCAAGCCGTGCCAAGGAGCGTCGGTAGCGCGGTGGGGAGGTTCATGCGATCGAATGCTGAATGCTGAAAGCTAAACGAAGTGAATCAGGCCCTTGCCTGAATTCATCATTCATCGTTATCTCTATCTCTATCCCTTGAGTTCATCCGCGCGGTCCACATCGACCGTGCCGTGGTTGTTGTAAAAATTCAGGGTAATTGCCAGCGTCACGGCCGCTTCGGCCGCGGCTAGCACGATCACGAACAGGGCAATCAATTGACCATCCAGCCCGATCGACCATTGGCTGTCTTTTCGTAAAAACTGGCTGCCGAAAGCGATGAAATTGATGTTGGCGCCATTAAGCACCAGTTCGATCCCCATTAAGACGCCAAGCGCGTTCCGCTTGGTGGCCATGCAGATGGCGCCACAAACAAACAGCACGGCCCCGACGACCATGTAGTGTGCTACGCCAACAGGTTGAGCAAGCAGGTTCATCTCAAACCACTCCCATATCGCGCGGTACTGCTCGGCGCTTGGCCCGCGCCAAATAGGCCGCTCCAATGAGCACGACCAGTAAATGCACCGAGACAATTTCAAACGGCAATAGGTACCCCGATAGACCCGCGGCTTCGGCAGCATTCTCTTGCCCGAGCGCATCCACGCGGACGCCGGTGAGAGCCATGCCGACTTCAGATGACGTCGGCTCGGTCATGGCCACTTCGGCGGCATTTTCCGGCTTTCCAAGCCAATCGCCAACGCTAAACGCCGCTTGAGTGAGCAGTGCCAGGAGCGAGCCGCCGACAATCGCGGCCAGCACCCAATCGCCGCCGCGAGTTTTCATCGAAATGAACGGACTTTGTGCCGTGAGCATCACGCCGAAGACGAGCAACACCAGCGTGCCGCCGACGTAGATCAGCAATTGCATTGCGCCGATGAAGTCGCTGCCCGCCAAGAAAAACAACCCGGCGGTCGCACCCAGCGACAACACCAAATAGAACGCCATCCGCACAATGTTGCTCGATAAAACGACGGCAACAGCAAAGCCGCAAGCAATCAGCGAGAATAGCAAGAAAAAGAAGGTGTGCCAGTTCATTGTGATTCACCTTCGGCGCTTTGAATTGAATCGCTGACGACGCGGAAGGGGGCAGGGATCGGTGCCGAGAGACTCGCTGGTTGCTGGCCGACGTTACTTAGCGCCGATTTCCGATCTTCTTGATGCGAGTTCTCAACGAAGCTTGCTTCCCGCACATGCCCCGGCGCTCGCTTCAGCCAGAGGCCGTCGGGGAATTGGTACTTCCAGGCGACCGCGCCGACGAACATCACCGCTGCAATCGGGGTGCAATATTTCAGGCATGTTTTCATGACCTGGTCGATGCGCAGCCGCGGCAGCGTCCAGCGGACCCAAATCATTACGGTCACGCCGACGATGCACTTGAAGATAAAATTCAAGCAGCCGAGTAGATTGGCGACATAGCCCCAAAATTCCCAGCCAGTCGCGCTGGGATCGTAGGCCATGCCCAAGATGTGCGTCAGCGGGATTGGCCCATTCCAGCCGCCGAAGAACAAAATCGCCCCCAGTCCGGCGACCGTGAACATCGAGCCGTACTCGGCCATGTAAAACGCCAGCCATCGGAAGCCGGAGTATTCGGTGTGAAAGCCGGCGACCAATTCGCTTTCGGCCTCGGCCAAATCGAACGGGGCCCGGTTCACGCTGGCAGTAGCGCATGTGAAATAGACCCAAAACGTGATGAACGTGAATGGATCGTGAAAAATGTACCAATCGACGAACCAGCCGCCCTGCACGCCGTCGATATAGCCCTGATCGTTGGCAATCTTGATGAGATCCATCGAGCCGGCGACTACGCACGGCACGACGATGCACAACCCCAGCGGCACTTCGTAGCTGACCACTTGGGCTGCCTCACGCATCGCGCCAAATAGCGACCATTTCGACGCCGATGCGTATCCAGCCAGGATTACGCCGAACACCTCCAAGCCCAACACAGCAATGATGAAGAAAACACCGGCGTTCATGTGCAGTCCGACCCAGCCAGTCGCAAAGGGCAAAGCCACCAGCGTGGTGAATGACGCAACAAAGCTGACATACGGGGCTAGCAGAAACAGCAGCCGATCGGCGCCCGATGGGCGCAAATCTTCCTTGGTAATCAGCTTCAATCCATCGGCCAGCAATTGTAGCCAGCCGAACTTGCCGCCAGTGCGCGTGGGGCCGAGGCGGTCTTGAATGCGGGCGGAAACCTTGCGTTCGACCCAGACGAAAAACATCGCGCCGATGAAGGGGACGAGCAACAGCAGCGCACACTGAATCAGACCGGTGAGCAAATAGCTCAGCCAGGGCCACAACCCGATCTGATTGATAAAAAAGTCGGCCACCGAGGGTGTTCGTCCTGAATTGGCGGCAAGCGGCGGCTCGATCGACGCCAACTTCGCCCAACGACTGCTCCGAGAACATTTCTCCACGGCTATGAGGGCCGCGGCGGGTAATCTGCCGTTGAGTCCCCTAAGCCCCTACGGCAAATAGGTCTCCCAAAGATTGTGAAATATGGCACAAAGTAGGACGCGATGACAAGCCCCCGTCACGACCGTTTTTTTCCATCAGCCAGGGGTGGCGCTTCGAGCTATGCTACGCCCAGTCCGGCATCTAAATTGACGGTAAGCCCATTCGACTTCAAGGCGTTATAGGCAGAAATACTGGCAAAGTGCCGCTAGACAAAGACCGAGGCCGAAGTGCAAGGCTCCGGCCGCCCTGCATTCATGCTAAGGTGAAGAAATTACCGCTCCGGAGTGGCAAATCTCGCTTTGCTGGTCGCATGGTCGATAGTGACCCCACTCGGCACCATGAACACCGCCACAAACGAGACTTCAGCGATGTTGCTGCTCTTGCCTTTGAACGTCGGTCTGCGGCTTTGCGTGGGGGCATCGCCTACTGCCAGGCGACTTCGGAGATGGTACGCGGCACGACCCGACGGCGCGTATCGTTATCGGTCAATCTCACCCATCACGACATCCAGCGAACCGACAATTGCCGGGACGTCGGCGATGAGGCAGCCGCGGCACAGTTCGTGGGTCACGGAAAGATTACAGAACGAACTGCTGCGGGCGCGCACGCGCCAAGGGATTGAGCTGCCGTCGCTGACGATCATGAAGCCCATTTGTCCGCGGGGGCATTCGGTTTCCAGGTAGGCTTCGCCCTTGGGTAGTTTTTCAGTGAGCTTGACCGGCTCGCCCCACGAGCCAGTGGCCCGGCTGTAGCGATCCAAGCCTTGCCGCACCAAGTCGATCGACTGGATGATTTCGAGCATCCGCACATAGAACCGGTGCCAGCAATCGCCAAGCACTGCCGCAGAGGGGATCGCCGGATAATTGTGGTCCTTAGGGTAGTGTCCGTTTTTTTGCACGATGACTTCAAAGGCATAGCCGTCGTACATTTCGGTAAACCGTTCTTCGCCGTCGCGGCGAAGGTCTTGATCGACGCCGCTACCACGCAGGACCGGGCCAGTGCAGCCGTAGTCAATTGCCATTTCGGGCGACAAAAGGCCGATGTTGGCCGTGCGGCGGATAAAGATAGCGTTGGTCGTCAGTAGCGAGTGACACTCATCGATGACCGGCACTAATTGGTCCAAAAACGCTTCGCACTTTTGCAGCCAGCCTGGCGGCAAGTCGGCAGTCGCGCCTCCGACCGTGATATAGCTGTAGGTGAGCCTAGCCCCGCAGGCTTCTTCGAACAGGTCGAGGATTTTTTCCCGCTCGCGGAAGGCATACAAGAATGGGCTGAAGGTGCCGAGATCGAGGCCATAAGCACCCATGCCAACCAAATGGCTCGCTATGCGACCCAGTTCTGAAATGATTACCCGCAGATGCTTTCCTTTTTCGGGCATTTCGTATTTCATGAGCTTTTCGACGCACAGCGCCCAGCCGAGATTCATGTTCATGCCCGCCAGATAGTCCATCCGGTCGGTGTACGGAATCCACTGCCTCGGCGTAAGGTTCTCACCGATTTTCTCGGCGCTGCGGTGCAAATAGCCGATGTGTGGCATCACCTCCGAGACGATTTCGCCATCGGTTCGCAGCACCAGCCGCAGCACGCCATGCGTGCTAGGGTGCTGTGGCCCCATGTTGACCAGCATTTCATCGGTGCGAACGTCAAATTCAACAATCCGCGGATCGTCGGCAACGGTGCTCATTGGATGGGGAGGCAATTGGGTGGTAGGAAGTCGACTGCTTTAGAATCTCTCAATTTATAGCGATTCGAGGCGCTGGTCTAGGACCGTGACCCTGCAAACAAGGACGATTCCTGTCGCGAATTTAGGCGATATGGTAGCCCGTCGCACATCGTCTAGTCGAATCTATGGATTGCCAAGCTGCTGGCCCGTTTGAACGGCGTGCCCGCGAAGAAACTCGCTGGCGGCCATCGCCCGTTTGCCGGCCGGTTGAAGGATGTCGATTAGCAATAGGCCTTCGCCGCAAGCGACCTTGAGACAGGGGGCATGGACTTGCGAATTCGAATTTATCGCAGCTTCGACGATTGTGCCCGGCGCGATGGCCATCGTTGCCTCTACCGGCAGCGGCTTGACTTTCTCAAGAATGATTCGCATCGGCTCGGCGTTGGGACGTAGCCAATGCGTATAGGTGTTTGGCCACGGCTGCAGCGCACGGACTTGGTTGAAGATGGCGGTCGCCCCGCGGGTCCAGTCGACCTGCCCGTCTTCTTTTCTCAGCCGGGGCGCTTTGGTGGCGAATATTGGATCTTGCTGCGAAAAATTGGAAACTTTGCCGCGTGCCAGCAATTCGACGGCCTCCAAGACCGCTCCGACGCCCAATTCGGCTAGGCGAATTTCCAACTCCGGCGTCGTCTCTTCTGGTCCGATGATCGCCCATTTCTGCACGAGGCACGGGCCGGCATCGAGTTGCGGAGTCATGTGAATCACCGTGACGCCGGTTTCCGTTTCGCCGTGGTAAATCGCCCAATTGATCGGCGCGGCTCCACGAAATTTTGGCAGCAGCGAAGCATGCAAGTTGACGCCGCCGAGCCGCGCCAATCCGAGTGTTGCCCGCGACAGGATTTGTCCGTAGTCGCAGACGACGAATAAATCGGCGGCTTTCTCGTGGAGCCACGCCTGCGCTGCGGGCGAATTGATGTTCTCTGGCTCGAAAACATCCAAACGATGCTCGTGAGCGACTTCCCGCATCGGATTCAGAGGCGTCTGCTGGCGTCGATGTACCGGTCGGTCGGGCCGAGTTACCAGACCGAGCCGTTGATGCGATGAGCCGAGCAGCGCGCGAAACATTGGCACGGCGAACGGCCCGGTGCCCATCGTAAGAATGCGGAGTGAATCGGACATGCGAGCGACAAAATATGGGGCAGTCGCGGAGGATCGGGGTAAGCGACCGATGTCAAATGACGAATGTCGAGCGACGGATGAATGGTTTGCTTAGTAGGCGACAGGCGGCGAAACATGCGGAATTCAACCACGCGCGACCGTCGGAGATCGCCTAATTCATTCTATGTTTTTCGCTACATTTCGCAGTTACTTCGTTCGGTTGGTTTCATTCATCCTTGGTCCGACTCGACTCAATGATTAGCACGGAACCCTACGTCCTCAATTTTTCCAGTGCTTCCCACCGCTGTTTGATCGCTTCGTCGCTCGGCATTTCGCCTCGCTCGCGCTGGCTGTCATATTGGATTTCGAATTCATGCACCACTTCGCGCACTCCGAGCTGCGCCGTTGGGCTGAGGCGATCGATGAACAACTTCCCTTCGAGGTGGTCGGTCTCGTGTTGCACAACGCGAGCCAGCAAATCGTCTGCTTCGAGATGCACCGGAATTCCCGACAAGTCATAGGCATCGACGGTTACTCGTTCGGCCCGCCGTACGTCGGCATACAAGCCCGGCAGGCTCAGGCAGCCTTCTTCCGCTTCAGCGTTCCCTTTTTGCCGGCTCAAAACCGGATTGATGAACACCAACTCCTCGCCGCTCCGATCTCCCTTCAAGTTGGCCACAAAAAAGCGATAGGGCAAATCGACTTGATTTGCCGCCAAGCCGACCCCCTTTGCCTCGTACATCAGTTCGAACATTTGCGCGATCACGCCGCGCAGCTCGGCGTCGACTCGCTTGAGCGGCTTGGAAATATGCCGCAGCGTGGGGTGAGGGTACTGAATAATCTTCAATTCGGGCATGGTGGTACAATGTGGCACGTCGGACGCCGCGCAGTTTCCAGGGGATCGAACGGAGAATTGTAGGGCACATTCGGTCTTTGAGAAAGACGCCGCAATCGCGCGATTCGAGGCCCGCCGGCCGCGAACCAGCACTCATGGTCGACTGTCGGGTTCAGATGTTACCTAAAGGCCTACAATTTGACATTTTGGCTCCGGCGATCTGCGTCCTGAACCCTGAGCCCTGTCTCGTCCTCGGAGTGTGCCGGACCAGCGCACGCGACCCCGCGAAGGTCGAAGACCAGGTTCGATTCCTGGCGAGGGCATTGAAGGGATTGGGGAATGGGGAATGAATTGCGATCCGAATCGACCAGCATTCATTCGCGATTCCAATCCCTCGAAAGTCGCATTAAACGCAGCATTCAAGCATACCGCTTCGTATGGATGCGTCTGAACGCCACTTGCTGTTTTGATGCCTAGAGTTTGATGTCCAGAGAATGGCCGCTGGAGAGTTTTAGACCGCAGCCGGAATGGTTTCGCCTTCCAAACCGACCGCCAGCTTGTGCAGCGCTTCGGTCTCGATTTGACGGACTCGCTCGCGAGTGAGGCCGAGGGCTTCGCCGATTTCCTTCAGCGTGCGTGGCTCGTTGTCTTCGAGGCCGAATCGCATTTTGAGCACGGTCGCCTCGCGCGTGTCCATCGTCTCGAGCATCCGCATCACATGATGCAAGTTGTCGGTGTTCATTAGCAGCTCTTCGGGGGCTTTCATGGTTTCGTCCATCACCATTTCACCGAGCGACCAGCCGGCTTCGGGCTGGTCCGTTTGCGGCGTGCTGTTGTAGATACGGATCGCTTTTTTGATGATCGAGAGCTTTTTCCGCGGCAGGCCAAGCACGCGCGCCACTTCTTCCGGCGTCGGCGATCGGCCGAGTTCTTCGGTCAGCCGCGCGCTGGCGCGCCGCCACTTCGAGAGCAGTTCGACCATAAAGGCCGGAATGCGGATCGTCTTGGCCGAGTTGATGAGCGCGCGCTTGATCGATTGCTTGATCCAGTAGCTGGCGTACGTGCTGAACCGCGTCCCCATCGCAGGGTCGAAGCCTTCCACGGCGCGGAGCAAGCCAAGATTGCCGTCTTCGATCAGATCTTGAAGCCCCAGCCCCTTGCCCGTATAGCCGCGGGCAATATTGACTACCAGCCGCAAATTGGCGCGTACCATCCGATCGCGCGCTTGGACATTGCCCTGGCCGATGGCAATAGCCAGTTCCTGCTCATCCGCAGCCGACAGCAGGGCAGTTTCGTTGATCTCGCGGAGGTAAGTTTCCAGCGGCGATTGCACGGCCGCGGAGGGGCGACGTCGCGTCGTAGGCATAGGTAGGTCAACACGGGGAGCGGAGAATTTCACCGAACAAACATCGTATCGACGAATTACATCGCCGGACTGCAAAACTTGGCCGGCCGGACAACGTTTGCCGAAATTGTGCGGGATGCGGGCGGTAAGGAAAATGAGTGTGGTTGCGTTCAACCAAGTGGTTTGGATGCGGTCGTCCGATTTAGGACGATCGTAGCGGGCGCATCGCGCTAGCTTTTCGGGAAATTTGGCGGCACGGTGACAATGAAGACTGTTTGCCTAAAATTCCGAAGCTTAGCGTCACGCCATGTTAAGTGTCGCCATGACCGTTTCGCCGCAGGCTGATTCGGCGATTGGCGATCCGTCGCGCGAACGTTTTTTGGGCGCAGCAACAATGTGAGAAATGGCTGTCAAGTATGGCCTTGGCAAGTTCGCCCGATCACTGCCCTACGAGCAGTGGATGACAACGGCAATTGCCGACCTCGGCTTGATTGTGTTGCCAATAACCGTCGAATTTTCAGGTGCGCAAGTGCAACGGCCATTTCTCCACGGTGATCCCTTCGATCGAGTGCTAATTGCGCAGTCCTAGCTCGTGCGCATCACGATCGCGAGCCGAGATCTTCCGTTCGAGTGGTGTGGAATCCAACGGCGCTAGTAGAACCGATGGTCGTATCACTCCCCGGCCGGTTGAATCAACGGTCCGCTCTTGCCGACGCCACCTTTGAGTTCGCCCGGCGGCACGCTAGCGGTGCTGCTGGCTTCGCCATTGGCGCTCGGCTCTTCAGCGCCGCCTTCGGCTTGTTCTTGCTCTTCAGTCCATTGAACTCGTTTGCGAGACAGTCCGATCTTGCGTTCCTCGGTGTCGACGCGGAGGATTTTCACCTCGATCTCATCGCCGACTTTGACGATTTCTTCGGGGTTCTCAACCTTGTGGTCGGCAAGTTCGGAAATGTGCAACAATCCCTCCAAGCCATTTTCTAGTCCGACAAAAACGCCGAAGTTCGTCAGCTTGGTGACCGTGCCTTTGACGATTTGCCCCGACTGATAGCGGTTGGGAATGTCGCCGGCCCACGGATCTTCTTCGAGCTGCTTGAGGCCCAGCGCAATACGGCGGCGCTGTTGATCGACCGACAGCACCTTGCATTTGATCTTCTGCCCTTTTTCGACCATCTCACTCGGATGGCTGATCTTGCGCGTCCACGACATGTCGCTGACGTGCAGCAGACCATCAATGCCTTCTTCGATTTCGATGAACGCTCCGTAGTTCGTGAGATTTCGCACCGTCCCCTCGACGATGGTGCCGATGGGAAACCGATCTATCGCCTTGTCCCAAGGGTTCTCTTGGGTTTGCTTCATGCCGAGCGAGATTTCGTGCTTATCCTTGTCAATTTTGAGCACGACAACTTGCACTTCGTCGTCGATATGCACCAATTCGTTCGGGTGGCTGATCCGCTTGGTCCACGACATTTCGCTGATATGCACCAAGCCCTCGATGCCCTCCTCGAGCTTGACAAACGCGCCGTAGCTCATCACGTTCACGACCGTGCCCTTGTGGACCGATTCGACGGGGTACTTGGCTTCCACTTCATCCCAAGGGCTGGCCGTCTTTTGCTTCAGGCCCAGGGCAATTTTTTCCCGCTCTCGGTCGATGTGCAGCACTTGTACTTCGATTTCCTGGTCGATCGCCACCATCTCCGACGGATGCCCGATGCGGCCCCAGCTCATGTCGGTAATGTGCAGCAAGCCGTCGATGCCGCCCAGATCGACGAACGCGCCGAATTCGGCAATGTTCTTCACAACGCCTTTACGAAGCTGGCCGACTTCGAGGGTTTCCAACAGTTGTTTCTTTTTCTCGGCCCGCTCTTGTTCGATCAGCGCTCGGCGGCTAACGACGATGTTCCGCCGGGCTTCGTCGATTTTCAGCACGAGACATTGAATCGTGCGGCCCACGTAATCGCCAATGTCCGATGGCCGGCGAATATCGACCTGGCTCGCGGGCAGGAAGACATTGACGCTGCTGACATCGACCAGCAGGCCCCCCTTGATTTTTCTCAGCACTTCGCCGGTGACGACATCTCCCTCCTTAACGGAGTCCATCACCTTGTTCCACTCTTCGATCTTCTTGGCCTTCCGCTTCGAAAGCGCGATCAGGCCGCGCTGCTCTTCGCCGGCGCTTTCGTCAACTTCTTCGATCAGCACCTTGAACACTTGGCCGATCTCGGGTGGCTCTTCGTTTTCTTCCCATTCGTTGCGTGGAATTTGACCTTCGC
Organism: Pirellulales bacterium; assembly: GCA_020851115.1. Classification (GTDB taxonomy): domain Bacteria; phylum Planctomycetota; class Planctomycetia; order Pirellulales; family JADZDJ01; genus JADZDJ01. Next base: position 2,036 of record JADZDJ010000052.1, on the reverse strand, counting down.
TCTTGTAGCCGACATCGACCAGGACGAATTCTTCATCGATGCGAATCACGCGGCCTTCGACAATGGCGTTTTCCGCCAGATCGACCGTGGCCACCGCCACAGCGCTCTCATGCTCGTTGGCCATCGCCATCTCGAGTTCGCTTTCCCAGTCGTCGCCTAAATCCAAACCGCGAATCAAATTCCGATTAACCATAACAACCTGCTATCGATCGAATTTGCTTCCAGTGTCGGTTGCCGTCAGAGTTGCTGAAAACGCTCAGCGGAAATTGCCCGGGCAAGCGATGCCGACGAAAAGTAAGCAAACTCAGGGTTCGAGGTGCTTCCCTGGCCCAGCCGTGGTACGTCCGCGACTGCTTCCAAGCCAATGGGGATAGCCCATCAATGTACCACGATTGCCAAAGACCGACAATTGCGGGATTTGCGGTGTCGGAGTGGTGAAATGGTTGCTCGTTCAAGAAAGTATGACGAACGTGGATGTCCGCCACGTCAGCAAAGACGGGCTGCGGAGCCGATTTTCCGACGTTTTTGACACGCCCGTACTGCCGAGGTGAGCTTCCGAAGGCACTTTTCTGAGATGGAACTTCGCTCTGTCTTTCCCAAAGCCGACCTTTCGCAGGCGAAACCCGATCGGCTATGCTTGATGGATGGATCTGCCGCCAGCGTCTCCCGCCTCCGTCGAACCTTCCTCTCTACCGGTCGCTTTTCCACCATCGTCCGCAGTTGGACAGGCCGTTCCGGCGGAGCGATTGCTGACGAGCGACGATTTGGGCCGGCGGCAGCGCTCGCGGGTCATGCCGCTGCTGCTATTCTTGGCAACGTGCTTCTTTACGTATGCCGCGGGCGCTTATCACTGGGATGGCTTGGTATTTGGCACCGATCCAACGAATTCTTGGAATCCACAATACGCAATCGACCTGCTTGTGAAGAACTGGCGCAACGGCCTGATCTACATGGGCAGCGTGATGACCGTATTGGTGTTTCACGAAATGGGGCATTTTTTGATGACGGTGCGTTACCATGTGCCGGCCAGCTTTCCCATCTTTCTGCCACTGCCATTTATGTTTACGGGTACCATGGGGGCGGTCATTGGCATGGAAGGGTCGCGGGCCAATCGCAGGCAGTTGTTCGATATTGGTCTGGCGGGGCCGCTGGCGGGCTTGGTGCCGACCGTAGCCCTGGTTTGGATCGGCATCAAGACGGCGGATCCAAGTCCAGGCATGCATCTGGGTCAGCCATTGTTGGCAAAGTTGCTTACTCAATGGATCCGCCCCGATTTACCGCCGGGCGTGGAACTGCTAAATCCAATCTACATGGCTGGCTGGGTGGGCATGTTTATCACCGGCCTGAACATGATGCCGGTCAGCCAGCTTGACGGCGGACATACGATATACGCGCTGTTTCTCGAGCGGTCTCACGTCATCGCCAGGGCCTTTCTGCTGGGCGCGATGGCCTTTGTTGTCATTGACGGACAATTTCAATGGACGCTGATGCTGGTACTGGTGACGCTGCTGGGCGTCGATCACCCGCCCACCTCGGACGACCATGTGCGGCTTGGCCCGGTGCGAACCGTCGTAGGACTGCTGTCCTTGGCAATTCCGATCTTTTGCTTCACTCCCTATCTGCTGCCTCAGTAGCCGTTGGTATTGGTGCCTCTGGCACGCCAGCGGGCCGTCAGAATCTTTAACGTTGCGAGGAAATGTGCGATGTCGCGATCTGCTTTATTCCTTAGTGTGACCTTGCTGGGGCTTGCGTCCGGATGCGGCCGAGGCGATTACGACGATAAACTCGACCAAGCCATCCATCGAGCAAAAAACCCGCCCGTGGAAGAGAAGAAGGGCGAGGCGAACGACGCGGCTCCGGAAGGCGGCAATGCGTCAGGCGAAGCAACGCCGATGAATTGACCGCTGGGCCGACGATTGTTTGCCTGCTTTTCCACGTCGGCAGGCTCCAATGCGTGCCGTCCCTAGGAGTCTGTCCGCTTACCTCCAATTGGCCTGGAAAATAACGTGCGGATGCGCTAGCTTGGCGGTTTGTCA
>JADZDJ010000051.1 GCA_020851115.1 Pirellulales bacterium | reverse complement strand
CCGTTGCAAGACTGCAGCGCTGCAAGAAGACTTACGTTGGTTGGGAGTATCGCCACAGGCCGTCGAATTGCTTCCCCTGTGTGAGAAACTTCCGGCCGTCGCCACGCTCGAAGATGCGCTGGGAGTGTTGTATGTCATGGAAGGAGCGACATTAGGCGGCCAGGTTCTGAGTAAGCATTTCAACAATCGCTGGGGTATTGTTCGCCACGGCGGAGCGACATTCGTCAACATTTACGGCGATCAAACCGCCGATCATTGGGCGCGATTCTTGCGGTGGTTACAAACAGACGCCAGTGATCCTGCACGTGTGGTTGCGGCAGCCGAGGAAACCTTTCAAACTTTAGCGGCGTGGCTTTTTGCCGATGACGCCCTGGTAGCGCGTACGGGCACTCGTAACACCAAGACGGTCCATGGAAACTCGCTTAGACCTAACCACCTGCGATAGTGAGCCGATTCACATTCCTGGAGCAATCCAGCCGCACGGTTTCCTCATTGCCTTCGACTCAGACGGCCGCAGCATCACCCATGTGAGCGCTAACGTCGAGCAATTGCTTAACCTTGCGCCGGCAGATTTGTTGGGCCAGTGTTTTGAGGACCTGCTTCAGAACGCTTGCATCAGTGAGGCCGACACCGGTCAGTTCGCCGACGTTCAGGACGGTCGACCGACCTATCAATCGACCTGGCAGTTCAAAGGTTCGGGTTCGATGTGGGACGCGATTGCCCATCGGCACAGTGGTCGTATCTTCGTTGAGTTCGAACCTGCCCGGAACTTGCAGGCGACGCGCGTTGACGAACTCTACCGCAACCTGCAAGGCGCCCTCGTGAGTCTGGAAAATGCCGGCACGATTCGAGAAATGGCGGAAGTTGCCACCGCGCGCGTGCGTCAACTCTCGGGCTTCGACCGAGTGATGCTTTACCAGTTCGACCAAGATTGGAATGGCGAAGTCGTCGCCGAGAATCGGCGTGACGACTTGGAACCTTTTCTCGGCTTGCATTACCCTGCCTCGGATATCCCTCAGCAGGCGAGAGAACTTTACACGAGAAACTGGCTCCGATTTATCACGGACCGCGACTACACGCCTTCTCCGATCGTGACAGGCGTTGGTATGTCGACGCCACTCGATATGAGCTTTGCGGTGCTCCGGAGCGTCTCGCCAGTTCACCTGGAATATCTGAGGAACATGGGCGTTCACGCGTCGATGTCGATTTCGCTGTTGCACCAAGAAAAGCTGTGGGGATTGATCGCCTGTCACCACTATTCCCCGCGATATGTGCCGTTCGACTTGCGGAAGGCCTGCGAACTGCTCGGGCACTTCATGTCGCTGCAGATTACTCAAGCCCAGGCTAAAGAAGCCGAACATGAACGTACCCGGCTCTCTGATTCGAGTCGCGCTCTGATCGAAAGCCTTGATCGAGAAGAAGACCTGGCTAAGTCGCTCGTTGAAGGCAGCCCCAACGTGCTAGATTTTATCTCCGCGGCGGGGGCGGCTGTCGTCTCGGACGGCAACATCGTACGCGTCGGACAGACGCCTAATGAGCCTGAGATTAGGCAACTCGCGGTGTGGCTCTCACAGAAGGGTGATGAAATCTATGCCACTAAAGAACTTGGGCGAGAGTTTGGCACGGCTCTGCTGACCTCCGTTGCCGCCGGGTTGCTGGCTATCAATCTCGGCCACAATCGACTGCACCAAATCCTGTGGTTCCGCCCCGAGCGCGTCCGTACTGTCAGTTGGGCGGGCGATCCACGCAAGAGCTCGAGTGCCGACAATCCGGCAGAGCGATTGAGTCCGCGAGGCTCGTTCGCTCTTTGGAAAGAGACCGTCAAGGGGCAGGCTGATCCCTGGACGAGCGATGAACTTAACGCAGCAGCATTATTCCGTGAGAGCATCGTTCGACTCATGTTGCAACGCGCGGAACTTCTGGCCGTGGCAAACGACGACTTGCGGCTTGCCAATCGCGAGCGTGAGAAATCGCTGGAAGCCGAGCGCAACGCGCGGATGGAGCTGGAACGACTGAATCGATTGAAGGACGAATTCGTCGCGACGCTGTCTCACGAGCTTCGCACGCCGCTGAACGCTATTCTGGGATGGACCCAACTGTTGCAGATGGGTGAAACCACCGAAGTTGATCTCGACGAGGGATTACAAGTCATCGAACGCAACGCGCAAGCGCAGGCCAAGATGATCGAGGACCTTCTAGAAATCAGCAGGATCGTCAGCGGCCTATTGACGCTCGACCTGCAAGAAGTGAATCTCACCGAAATCGTCGAGAACGCCCTGGAGTCTCTCTCTGTTGCGGCAGCCGGGAAAAAGATACGCGTTGAAAAGCTCATCGATCCACTGAAGGGTGTCAACGCGACCGGCGACCCCAATCGACTCCGGCAGATCATTTGGAACTTGCTTTCCAACGCAATCAAATTCACACCCCAAGCAGGCCGCATTCAAATCGTTGTCGAGAAAGTCGACTCGCATGTTGAGATCACTGTTGCCGACACCGGAATCGGAATCAAACGCGAATTCTTGCCGCATATTTTCGAACGTTACCGACAAGCCGACGCTTCGATTTCTCGACAGTATGGCGGGCTGGGCCTTGGCCTTGCGATTGTCCGGAATCTTGTGGAACTGCACGGCGGGAACATCTCGGTCGACAGTCCCGGTGAGAATCAAGGCACCACGTTCACTGTGAGCCTGCCGATTCGCATAATCGCCCCTAGCGATGACAAGCGACAGCGAAGGAACCGCGAACCTGCTGCCACTAACCCCAAATTTAATCTCGATGGTGTGCATGTTTTGGTGGTTGACGACGAAGAGGACGCTCGCAATCTCGTGGCAAGAGTTCTGCGAACTGCCGGCTGTTCGGTGGATTGTGCCGCATCCGTGGCTGAGGCGATTGATCTGGCGCAGCGAGAGAACTTTAGCCTGATCGTTTCCGATATCGGGATGGCCCACGAAGACGGCTATTCGTTTATCCGCAAGTGGCGGTCCCGCGAACACGAACAGAGTCAGCCAAGAACCCCTGCCATCGCGCTCACCGCGTATGCCCGGGCCGATGATCGCCGGCGATCGCTTATGGCGGGCTTTAACGCACATCTCACCAAGCCTGTCGACACGGTCGAGTTGGTCACCGTCATCGCCAGCATGACTGACCGTATCTCCACAACGCTGTCGTGAGACGCCGCTTGCCAAGGGGACACAGGCGCGTTGAGAAGCTTTGTCAAAATTGCCTTATCTATTGACGCACTTCTCCAGATAACTAGAGTGAACCGCATCCACGGGTGGTGATCGGAGGGGCGGATCATGAGGCTTTTTCTTTCTTTGTGCGCGATGTTCTGTGCGAGCCTTGCGCCTGCGTTTTCGGTGAGTGTTGCGCTCGCGCACGATATCGTGAATCGTTGGTCGGCGACACAAGTCAACGGCGGTGGCCTGCAACGGGGCGACCCCGTCACACTCCGCTGGAGTGTCGTTCCTGATGGCCAAAGTTATTCCCGATCGTCGAACAGCAACTTGATTCAGTTTCTGGATGACGGGTGGAATGTGCCCGCTGCGCAGCGCGGTTTCGACTATACAAACCGGCCGTGGTGGACCGTGATGAATAATGCCTATGCTCAATATGGGCGTGTAGCCGGGTTCACCATGGTCTACGTACCCGAACTCAATGCCAACGGCACCGACACCGGCATGGAAGGCGACATTCGCATCGGCGGCGAAAACCTCGATGGCACGCCAGGCGGAGCACTTGCCGACAACACATTTCCTAACGACGGCGATATGCGGATCGATACCACTCGCGAGTTAGACGGCTCGATCGGCTTCTACTTCAGCACCGAGCCGGGGCTGCGGAACTTGATCATTCATGAATCGGGGCACGGCGTCGGACTGGGGCATGTTGAGTTCGTGGGCGGCTCCGGCAAGGCTGTGATGGAAGGCGGGTTGCGGACCGACATCTGGGGATTTCAGTTCGACGACATTTACGGCCTCAATCGGCAATACGGCGATCCTCGGGAGAAAAACGGCGGCAACAACTCCGCGGCAACGGCTAATCTGCTGGGCAACTTCTCAACGACTGGCAGCGTCTCTTGGGGCGGCGATGCCGTCGACGGCACGATCGAGCAGTTCGACGATGATTTTCTCGGCATTGACGGCAGCAATGATACCGACTGGTTCCGTTTCAGCATCACAGGCGAAACGTTTGCCAACATCCAGGTCACTCCCGTCGGCCCCACCTATACCACCGTCCAACAAGGATTGTTCAATGCCTCGGCTCAGAACGACCTGAGTTTTCAATTTTTGTATGAAAATCCGGGCGGCAACTTAAGCTTGATTTCGAATGTTAATCAGCACGGCCTGGGCGGGTCCGAATTGGTGCCCGCAGGTCTGCTCACGACGGCCGGCAACTACCTGCTGCGGGTCCGCGGTCCGCAAGACGCCAACCAGTTTTACCAACTCGATCTCACCCTGAGCGAGTTACCACAGCCCGGCATGTCGGCCGATCTCGACTTCAACGGACTAACCGACATCGCCGATTGGCAGACCTTCATTACGAATGCGTACACCGATCTCTCTGGCTTGAGTGATCGGGACGCCTTTCAATTGGGTGATCTCGACCTCGACGGCGACAATGACTTCGACGACTTTCGTTACTTCAAGTCAGCCTATGATCTGGTCAACGGCATCGGCGCCTTCGCGGCGATTGGCCAGGTGCCAGAACCACAACCGCTCATGCTGCTGGGCGTGCTGGTTTTAATCGGCGGGACAATCCGACAGCGCATGTTGT
>JADZDJ010000050.1 GCA_020851115.1 Pirellulales bacterium | reverse complement strand
TCAAGGATGGAATCAATGACTACGTCGTCGAGGGCAGGCATGAGGCGGTGAATTTCAAACAAGGCAGCAAACTTGCTGCCCATGGACGTGCGATGGTGTCCGGCGGTGGCAGTTTCACAATCGACGTTCGCTTTTCACCGAATCAACTTGCCGAGCCTTTCGCCAAGTTCGAAAACTTGCTCTCGACACGACGCGACGAAGCCGATGCCTTTTATGGCGCCCTGCATCCGCCTGCCATGACCGATGATCAGCAGCTAGTCGCAAGGCAGGCCTTCGCGGGATTGTTGTGGTCAAAGCAATACTACCACTACGACGTGTATCGCTGGCTGAAAGGCGACCCCACGCAGCCGACACCCCCCGAATCGCGCTGGCAGGGCCGTAATTCACACTGGAAAGAGCTGCACAACGCGGATGTGATTCTCATGCCCGACACCTGGGAATACCCTTGGTACGCGGCGTGGGATCTGGCCTTTCATTGCGTGGCGATGGCTCACATCGATCCGCAGTTCGCCAAGGAACAACTGCGACGAATGGGTTTCGAATGGTACCAACATGCCAACGGCCAATACCCTGCGTATGAATGGAATTTCGACGATGTGAATCCGCCCGTCATTGGCTGGGCCGCGTGGCGGGTGTACCAGATCGACCGCGACATGACCGGCAAGGGCGACATTGAGTTTCTCAAAGAAGTCTTCCAGAACGAGATGCTTAATTTCAATTTCTGGGTGAACCGCAAAGACAGCGCGGGCCGTGATATCTTCGGTGGTGGTTTTTTGGGAATGGACAACATCGGGGTGTTCGACCGCGACCGCGTGCTTGCCGATGGCGAACAACTCGAACAGAGCGACGGCACAAGCTGGATGGCCCCCTATTGCATCACGATGCTCACCGTTGCCACCGAACTCGCTCGGAGCGACTCGATCTACCAAAACATGGCGATCAAGTATTTCGAGCACTTTCTGTATATCGCTCATGCGATGACCAATATCGACGGTGCTGGAATTCATCTGTGGGATGCCCAAGATGAATTCTTCTATGACGTGCTGCAGCTTTCCTCGGGCGAGAGCTTGCCGGTACGGATTCATTCGATGGTTGGGCTGGTCCCGCTCTTTGCCGTGTTTGCAGCCATGCCTCATAGGACGGAAGGCCTCGCCGAGTTTCGCGAACGGACCGAGTGGTTTGTCGAACATCGCCCCGACTTGTTGCAGAACGTCGCGCCGGTGACGCAGCCGGGTGGGGGCGGCACAAAGTTGCTCGCCATTCTCTCGACGGAGCGGCTTAAGGCTGTATTACGCAGGATGCTGGATCCTGAAGAGTTCCTCTCCGACTATGGAATTCGAGCATTGTCACGCTATCACGCGGAACATCCCTTCGAGTTCGATCTCGACGGCAAGAGATACGCGGTGAAGTATCTGCCCGCGGAATCGGACAGCCGGTTGTTTGGAGGCAACTCTAATTGGCGGGGGCCTATCTGGTTTCCAGTGAATTACTTGATTGTGCGGTCGCTGCACGAGTTCTCGCTGTACTATGGCGAGGATTTGCGGGTTGAGTGCCCCACGGGCTCGGGTCAGATGCTTTCGCTCGACGAAGTGGCCCGTGAGATCGCACAACGGCTTTCTAACATTTTCCTGCGTGATGCACATGGTCGTCGGGCAGTTTTCGGCGGCAACGATTACTTTCAATCCGATCCCCAGTGGCAGAACTACATACCGTTCCACGAGTATTTTCATGGCGACAACGGCGCCGGGATCGGCGCAAGCCATCAAACAGGCTGGACCGCTTTGGTGGTCTCGCTGCTCTACGAGTACTGGGAGCAACACGGCCGGGCGTAAGCCCGCCGCAAATAGACGCATGAAGTCCTACGCTGGACCGACGGATTCGCCAGCGAACAACACAGATTCCTCGGGCTCGAGCAGCCGGGTACCTTGCCATTCGTCTTCATTGAAAAACCACTCGAAGCACTGCTCAAGCACGCCCGAGAGATCCGGCGTGCTGAGCCCCGTAATTGACGGATAGAAGAACTCCGCTGGCGGCTCGAGGTTGACCGTCGCGATCGAGATGTCTCGGCCCGCTTGGACGTGACTTTCCCAACAGGCCCGAATGGCCCCGATAGCAGCGGGACAAGTGGCGGTGAGAAATGCGGAGGCCTTGAACTGCCGTTCCTTGAGCATGCGTGTCATGAGCTGGTACGCATTCACGGTAGGATCGGTGTAAACCGCGGCGGCATCGTTCCACAACTGTCCTTCCAGACCCTTCTTCCGCATCCAGTTTTGCCAGATGCGAATTCTGCGCTCGATTTCGCTATTGCGGTCATGCGAATTGATAAAGTCGATTTTTGTGTGCCCCAATTCATGAATGTAGTCTAGTACACTCTCGATACATTTATCTCGAAACAGGCGAATCGAGGGCACACCATATTGCGTGAAGTCGCCATCAAGAATCACAACCTTGTTCAATCGAAACGGTTCGGCCAAGCGCTTCGGAAAAGGATGTCCCGAAGGGATGATCAGAACACCCTTGGCTTGCTCGACTGCCTCCAAAACAATTCTTTCATCCCAATGAATAAATTGCATGGGGCGCAGGTTGGTCCCTATCTCTTGGGCATATTCTGAAACGATACCTCTTAACTGCGTCAGATAATTGGAGGGGTACGAAGGATAGAGCAACACGACTTCCGCGAGTTTCATGCGCTTCACAAATGCCGGATGCACATCGAGCGCTCCGGATGGCTGGCGAATCAAAACTTCCTGCTCGAGCAACTGGAGTATCGCTCTCCGGGCCGTCAGATAGCTGACGCCAATCTCTTCGGCGATCTTCCGTTCGCCCGGTAGGTCGTCACGCCGGTCATCGCCCTCGCTGCTGCGG
>JADZDJ010000049.1 GCA_020851115.1 Pirellulales bacterium | reverse complement strand
GGCCCGGTTCGAGGTGCACAACCGATTCATCGGAACGTGTGAACGTGACGAATTGTTTCAACGAGCAAGTGTTGTCGTGCTTCCGTACATTGAAGCCACACAGAGTGGTGTCATTCCTTTAGCCTATTCGTTTGCAAAACCGGTTGTCGCAACACGAGTCGGCGCGCTCGCCGACTCGGTCGACGACGATAGAACTGGGCGACTGGTGCCGCCCGCAGATTCCGGTGCGTTAGCGTCGGCTGTGATCGCCCTGCTGAAGAACGCGGACAAACGTCGAACAATGGGTGCCGCCGGTCGCGAGAAACTCGAACAAGAATGGTCGCCCGATGCGGTGGCTGGACACGCGATCGACGTTTATCGGCGTGCGATCCGCGATCGGCAGCGTACCAGCGTGGCAACGGATCCGGCAGAGCGCGTCGTAATGGAAGCGGTTGAAGGCCGGTAGTCGCGGCGAGCAAGACATGCACATTGGCGTTATCTTATCGATGAAGAGCGGCTTAGAACACTTCGTGTATCGCGAAGTCTCTGAGTTCGCGCGCCGAGGCGCGACGATCAGCCTTTTTCCCTGCAAACATCGCCCTGGACTCTACAACCCGCTTCCAGAATGGCATTTGTATTCCTGGCGCATTTGGCAGGTATTGCTCAGCCAGCCGCTACGATTCGCATCGATGCCATTACGTTACCTGACATTGCTGTGGTTTGCTTTGCGCCATCGCGCCGTCGTGGACTTCTTGCTGGCCGCCTATTTTGTCTCCAAGATGCAGGACGTCGACGTGGTCTACGCGACGTTCGGCGATCGCAAGCTGTTCACCGGCTACTTTTGCAAGCGATTTACGGGCAAACCGCTGACCGTCACAATCCATGCCTACGAGCTTTACGCGAATCCCAACCCGCCGCTGTTCCCAATCGCGCTGGAAGCGTGCGATCAGATCGTGACGGTGACGGAATATAACCGCGATGTGCTCCGCGACCGTTTCCAGGTTGATCCGAAACGTGTCGAAGTCGTGCGACTGTCCGTCGATTTGGAGGAGTACAAACCCGCGGACAAATTCATTGTGTTGATTGTCGCGTTCTTCGTGGAAAAGAAAGGGCACGAGGTTCTGTTCAAGGCGATTCGAGAGCTCGGATACGACGATATCGAGGTGTGGGTTGTCGGCGGTGACGGCGGCAGCGATTCACATGTTGATGTCCACGAACTGGCCCGGCAGCATGGCGTCGAGAATCAAGTTGCATTCTTTGGCAAGTTGAGCGGAACCGCGCTACGTGCCGTGTACCACGCGTGCGATGTGTTTTGTTTGCCAAGTCGTTTCGACAGCGATGGGCAGGGCGAAGGGTTTCCGACGGTAATCATCGAAGCGATGGCCTGCGGAAAGCCCGTCGTAACGACGAACCACGTTGAGATTCCAAGAATTGTTGAACAACTCGTGGTTCCCGAAAACGACGCGGCAGCACTGGCGGAAGCCTTGCAAACGACGTACGCGTCGCGTCACCTTCGCGAGACGATGGGCAAGAGGAATCGCGAGTTGGCAGAGATTCATTTCTCCAACGCGAATACGGAAGAAAAACTGAACCTGTTTCGAGAATTGTGCAAGGGCATGGCGGCACAGCAAGATCATCTTGCGGAAGCGACCGAAAACCACAACCAGCATTGTTTGGCGATCGAGGAGGTCGTATGAGTGCACAGGAAAATCGCTCTAGGGGAGCAACGTCCCGTCCAACTCGCGTGCTGATGCTGCTGGAAAACGGCGCGTTTTCCGATGACGGGCGTGTTCGCTGCGAAGCCATGTCCTTGGCCGCCGCTGGTGACCGCGTTACTGTAATCGGTCCGGCCGCTAAGGGCGAAGGCTGGTACCAGCAGTTCGGGCTAGTTACCGGCTACCAGTTTCCAGCACCGCCGATGGCCAATAGCTTCTTGGGCTATTTCATTGAATATGGATATGCGGTCACCATGATCGCTGTTCTGACGTTGTGGGTTGCGGTGAGGCGCGGGTTCGACGTGATTCACGCGCACAATCCACCCGACTTTTTGGTTGTGATCGGTGGCTTCTGGCGACTCTTTGGCAAGAAATTCATATTTGACCAGCACGACATTTCGCCAGACATGTACATGTCGCGTTTCAGTGAGCCGGGAAATCGTCTTGTTCATAAGCTGCTGCTATTTTTCGAGCGACTGTCGTGTCGGTGGGCCAACCACACGATTGCCACCAATGATTCCTACAAACGTCTGCAGGTTGAACGCTGCGGTATACCGGCGAAGCGAGTTACCGTGGTTCGCAATGGTCCGGAGGCGTGGCATTTGCAAGATATCGAGCCAGAGCTATCGATCCGCGGCGAGGAGCCGAATGTTATCGGCTATGTCGGCGTGATGGGACATCAGGACGGAATTGACTATTTGCTGCGAGCGCTGGGCATCTTGCGGCATGACTTTGGTCGTTCCGACTGGCGCTGCGTTATCATGGGCACCGGACCCGCCATGGACGATTTGCGATGCATAGCGAGAGATTGTGGGATAGCCAACATGGTGACTTTCACCGGTTGGATCGACTACGAGAAGGTCCCGCGGCACATCGCCGCCACCGACATTTGTGTCGTTCCTGATCCGTCCAATGATTACAACGACCGTTCGACGATCGTCAAGCTGATGGAGTACATGGCCCAGGCGAAGCCCGTTGTAGCGTTCGATTTACCAGAACATCGTGTCACGGCTGGTGACACGGCGCTCTATGCGAAGCCGAACGACGAACGCGAATTCGCGCGGCAATTGCTGCGCCTGATGGAGGACCGCGAATTGCGGCAGCGGCTTGGCGCGGCGGGTCGGCAGCGATTGATCGAGAATTTCACCTGGAAACACCAAGAGTCGCGCTTGCTGGAGGCATACCGCAGCTTGGACCGTGGACGCTCACTATGTCGCCGAGAGGCATCTGAGGGGCGCGAAGTGTCCCCCATCAAAGCGTGACACCGTGATTAAGGCGAGTGGCCGCAATCATTCACGACAAGAACAAATGTCCGTATAACAACTGCTGAATCGTCGTCAACCAATGCCTAATACCTATACATCACCGACGGACGCGATCGCCGTGGGGCGTGAACCAGCGGTTTTGCCGGAATACGAGGTCGTCAATCTTCTGGACGATTGGACCAGGCTGCAGCCACCGTGGGACGAATACGTCCATAGCCATCCGAAAGGGTGCGTGTTCCATACTTCGCAGATGGTCCGTGTGTTCCAGCAAACGAGAGGCAACAAGCCATTAGCACTCGCGAGCATGACCGCCGACGGCCGAATCGCGGCGCTGCTAGTGAGTGTTCGGGTGCAGACGCTGCCCCCGCCCATGGGGCGCTTGTCGTCGCGAGCCGTCTTCTATGCGGAGCCGCTGTGCAGTGATCATCCGGACAGCATGAAGGCGTTGTCACAACTGCTTGCTTTCCACGACGCCCGCGTGAGGCGTTCCGTGTTGTTCGCGGAAGTCCGACCCTTGTTCGCGCCCGGCAGCGAACGAGTTGTCCTGGAACGCGCTGGTTATTCGCACTTGGAGTATCTCAATGTTCTCTACAATGTCAGCCAGCCGGTGGAGGACATGTGGTTGGAGGTCCATAAGTCCGCTCAACGAGCAGTTCGCCAATGCGAGCGGCGCGGTTTGACCGTCGCGGAAGTCCCAAAAGACTCGGCGGTGGAAACGTTGTATCCGCTTCTCCAACTGAGCTATGGCCACTCGGGCGTGCCGCTCGCCGACAGAAGTCTCTTCGAGGCAGCCGTGGCCGAGCTATGTCAGCATGGTTATGCAAAGTTCTTTGCCGTCTTTGACGGCGCGGCACCCGTAGCAATGGACGTCATGTTGACGTTCAAGGACCGAATCTACTTCTGGTACGGTGGAGTCACACGCGCCGCCGCTGGATCGCCTTGTAGCTTGCTGCGTTGGTTCGAGCTGAAATGGGCACATGATAACGGATTTGCGGTCTGTGACTCTGGTGGTGCCGGCTGGCCGAACATTCCATATGGAGTGAGAGATTTCAAACGTAAATTCGGCGGCGACTTGGTGCAATATGGAAGGTATCGCAAGGTGTTCGCGCCGCGAACGCTGGCGATGGCCGAAAAAGCATACAACCTGAAACGCCGAGTATTTGCGCGAAAATAGGTGGAAATCAGGGAGCAGCACTGGGCGAGGCCAGCGCCCGTCGCCTGGAGCAGTTTGTGTCCATTTCATCGACAACAAGAACCCGATGTTGGCAGCTTATCGACCTCATGAGCGACTGGAAGCAACTCCAGCCTGCCTGGGATGATTTCGCGCGGCAACACCCCAAAGGCAGCGTGTTTCACATGTCTGCCATGGTCCAGGTATTTGAGGCTGCGAAAGGACAAACGCCCGTTGCGCTGGCGGCGATTGCCGAGGACGGAAGGATCCTTTCGTTGTTGGTAGCTGTTCGCGTGCAGACCCTGCCCCATGTCCTAGGGGTCGTGTCGTCACGTTCGGTGTGGTATGCCGAACCGATATGCGAAGATACGGACGAAGGCCTTGAATCATTGGGAGACCTGATTGCCGAACATGATCGGCGAATGCGTCGTCGAACGCTGTTTACAGAGATTCGCCCGCTGTGGGCCAGCGGAGCCGAACGTGTCAGCCTTGAGCGGCACGGTTATCGATACCTCGATTACTTGAAT
>JADZDJ010000048.1 GCA_020851115.1 Pirellulales bacterium | reverse complement strand
TACCGTTGGGCTTCCAGACCAGACTTGTGGCGTCGCCGCTGGCCTGGCCGTCAGCCAGTTCGCCGTGGAGCTGCAAGGCGTCTACTTCCAGCAGCCCGATTCGCCCAGCATCGACCTGGGGCTTTTTGCCGCCGGGTTGCCGGGAGACATCGTGCTGTGTCGACGATGGGTTCATCGTCAGCAGCGAATGAAGCTGCGCGATGGGAATAGAAATCGGTTCGATGATCGCGGGCGAAGTCAGCTTCACATTGCCGCCCTCGACACCCACTAAATTTCCACTAACGCGAAGGCCGTTTTGAAGCGAAGCAGAAATGGCGACTTGGGGCGAAAACTCGGCGCGAGACAGAACGAGGCTGGCGACTTGGTTGGCGTCGAGACGAGTTTCGCGCCTTTTCGCAGCCGCGCCGAGTTGATTTTCCGAAATGCTGAACTGCTGGCGCTCCGGATCGTAGCCAATGACTTCGCCGTAGAGAAGCGTGCCATCGGCTTTGTGGATCCGCGATTTTTCGCCATCGACCTGCTTGGGCTGCTCTCCATTCCAGCGACTGACGCGCAGCCGCTCGAGCCGCACATCGCCGCGCTTGTTGATCAGCCGCACGCCTGTAGCGAACTTCGTGAGGTTATTATTGCTGTCGAGGGTCAATTCATTGAGAAACTTCCCGGTGGCGGAGTAGACGGCGGCTCGGCCGCGCTCTTGATCGAGATAGATATGCCAGTGAACGCGGCCGCCGCCGGGGCCGAGGTTTTCCAGCAATACGAGGTCGGCCGTTGCGCCAAGATCGCGCATCAGGATGATGTTGGCGCCGAGCACTTCGATGCGGAAAGCAGGGCCGACACGGTCTGCTGTTTCCAACTTCGCGGGCGACTTCTGTTCGGCCGCCGGCGCCAGGCGACCTGCGCCGAGCCACGACAATACCTTGGCGGCTTGCGCCATCTTGTTCGACCGATCGTCATCGCCCAGTGAAAGGACGAAATCAGCCTTATTCTTCCAGGAGATCTCCACTTCAATCGCCGCCTTGGCCGGCAAGCCAACGTTGTTGTAGATTGAAGCGCCGGGCCGATCGGTGACGGCATGGCCGCTCTCTTGCCACCATTGAGCAGGCTGATTCGATTGAACGGTTGAGTCGCTAGGCCCCATCCCTAGCTGGTCTGGACCAAGTTGATTCGGAGCGAGACGGTTCTTTTCAGCGACTGGTCCCGTCGTGGGAGGATTGGCCACTGCTGGCTCTTTCCAGCCGGACAACCCGCTAGGGCCGACGTACACAAACCCCGCCGCATCTTCCCAGCGCAGCAGGCGGCGAACGTAGTCGCGGCGCAAGGTCAATTTGCCGAATGACGGCGAATCGATCCCGACCTCCCGGTCATTGAGCGTCAGCAGTGAACCGAACAAAATGTCGCCCCCAACCACCTCGAAACCATATTCACCGACCGCTGTCGGCGGCTGCTTGAGCTGAGGAAAGTGGACGGCGGATACGTTTGAGATCTTGAAGTCCAACGGCTTGGTGAAGATGTCGCACTGCCAACGCAGGATCGACGGATCGGCGGAGTCTCGCAATTCGCCGGGGGCAACATCGCCATTCGTGAGATGCAAGATGGGCTGCGCCGTTGCGATGACCGCCGTGGCTGAGGTCGGCGGTGCGGCTGGCTTCTCGGATGGCAATTTCGATTGAAGCCGTGCTATCTCGTCGGCAAGTCGATTCCATTCAGGAGTATTCTCTTGCAGAACATGCATTTTCTCCTGCCGCACCTCGATTTCTCGAGTCACGCGGTCGATCTCCGCGGCACTACGCAATCCTACAGCATCTGCTTCAATCGCGAATGCGCTGGAAGTCCCAGACGCCAGCGAGAAAACGACCATCACAAGCAATGCACGATTTCGCATAACGCTGCCTTTGTCGTTGATGCTCCGCCAGAATGAGCCTCTTTGTTCCATGATCGCTTCTTGCGCAACGCTTTCTCTCTGCGTCTCCGCGCGTCTACGGTAATAATCAATTATCGTTCATAAATCGGCAAAAAGCGATAATTCAACGCCAACGCCAACAGCGACATGGCCGTGCCGATTGACTTACCGAAGTCGCCTTGGATGCTGCCGTCGGTTTGTTGCATTTGCTTGAGCTGGCGCACGAGCAGTTGGTTCCATTTTTCCCAAGCGGCCAGATCCCCTTGGAACAGGGCCTGCGACTCGTAGTACCGCGTATACTCGGCATAGCCTTGCGGAGGCTGGTCGATCCGCTGCGTTAGATAGCCGACCGTGGCTTTGTATTGCGGTAAATCTTTACGTCGCGCCAGGGCATAAACCAAGCAGCCGATCGAAGGGCGCGCTAGCGATTCATCGTGGCCGCCAATGCCCGAATACGCGACTTGGCCGGAATTGGAGGTCATCGATTGGTAATACGATACGGCCCGGTCGATCGATTCGTCGGGCACCTCGATGCCGGCATTGCGCGCGGCAAGCAGACCGACCAGGACTGCACCGCTGACGGAGGTGTCGGCATCGGTCGAATCCGGGGAATAGCGCCAGCCGCCGACCGAGTTTTTCTTTTGGGACGTGATTGCGGCGCGCACGGCCAGTTCCAGCGAGCGCCCGAGCGAGCGCGATTGGCCGCTGGCTTTGGCTTCCGGATAGAAGGCGCGATCGTCCACCGCGCCGTAGGCTTCCGCAACAGCCAGCGTTGCAAAGCCGTGGTGGTACATGCTGTTGCCAAAATAGCCGGTGCTCAAGTCCTGGGCGTTGACAATGTTGCGAACGGCTTTGCGGACATTGCCGCTGTAGATGCCGAAGTTGGGGTCTTCGCCCGAAGCCAGAAAGCACATCAGGCCCATCCCCGTGACGCCAGGACCGTTTTGGCCGTCGGTCCAGTCGCCGTTGTCGGTTTGGGTTTTGGCGAGAAATTGGAGGCCGCGGTCATACATTTCGCGAATGTCGCGCGGGACGACCTCGCCCACGCGGATGTCGGGAAGCTGAGCGCGGGCGGAGAGAGCACTGGCCAGCGTAATGGCCACCGTAAGGAGAGGAGTCAGAGTTCGGGGTTCAGGATTTAGCATGCACGAGTAAAGGAGTGATGGAAGGCGAGTTTCAGCGAGTCTGTGGGATGGCTTTGACCTCGATCCAGCCTTGTTGCACCAAGATTGCCTCGTATTGCTTCGCGATCGAGAACTGGGCCTGAAGCTGTTTGAGCTGCTCGCCGTCGAAGATATCTTGAAGCTTGGCTTTCGGCAGTTTGGAGGCTTGGACCATCACGACCTGGCTGTCGTATTCACCCCACCGCTTCGGCGGCCGGGTTTCGGCGAGAATCAATTCTACGAACTGCTGCCGCTGCTTGGAGGTAAAGGGCATCGAGTCTTCCAGCGAAGTCAACGTGAGCTTCACCTTGGTCATATAACGGAACTTGCGGCGTTTCAGTTCTTCCTGTTCGTATTTTGCCGTCTGTTCGCGGCCTAGCACCTGCGGCAGAATTTTGTTGAACATCGATTGATCGCCGAAGATGCCGGCGTTCCAGGCGGCCTGCATCGGCTGGATCAATTGGTAAGCCTCGCCCACCCGGTCCTGTGCAAACGTGCTGCCTTCGAGGTCTTGCTTGAGGGTTTCATACTCGTCGGCGAACTGCTTGATGTCGTAGCGGCCAGCAAGCGTCAGCTTTTGCTGTTGAGCGTCGTTGAGCGGACACACCTGGTTAATGGCTTCGATCCGCAGGTTCAACTGGCTCTTGAGCAGCGATTCCCATTGCTTTCCATGGACCTGACCGTTGAAGACCCAGTTATCAAATTGTTCGGCCGTAAGCTGGAAAAGGTTTTGGGCGGGTTGAACGATGTCGGCATCAAGAGCCAGCGCATCGACGGCGCGCGCAGCCTTGGCACCGATGAAACCGAGGCAGATCAATGCCGCCAACATTCGACCCACGCCATACGGCTTCGACGATGCACTCGGCTGTGTGCTCGCAAACCTCAATTCGCTCTTTCCCTGAGGAATGCTACGCATAGTTCGATCGGTTGGAGTTCAAGGTTCCGGCACTGCAAAGTGTCATCAAAAGCCCAAATGGAAAATGTTGCCCCCGTTAGAATTCTGCGCTTGCCAAACCTTCTTCTGATCTTGCCGCAGCACTGGCAGCAGAACATCGTTGGGCACGGGGGGCGTAAAATTGTTGGAGTAGAGCATGGCTGGAAGGTACGCCGTCCAAGCGTCGTCCCAGTTTTTCAGGATTGCCTCGTTGAGCTTTTCTCGCTGCTGGTCGTCGAGTATAAGGCGTTCGTCGATCGCGGCCACGAACGCTTCCGCGCCGGCTCGCTTTTGGAATTCAGCTCGCCGGACGACCTCCTGTTCGTACGCTGCAGCTTGATCTTTCGACAGCTTAATTTTCGCGATGCTTGTCGCCAGACAATTTTCGACCAACGTCTGCGGCCTGACCTGAGGTGGAGCGATGCGGCGAATGCCTTTGATAACGACAACCTTCCGCGGCTTGTGTTGCAATTTCACATATTCGCGCGCGACATCCTTCACTGCGGTATTCGCAGTTTCCGAAAGCGACTTGAACTGTGCTTCGTCCAGGCCGCTTGCTTGGCGAGCGAACTTTAGTTCGCGATCAAGCAGCGGCACGATGACCTGCTGGAGCATCTGCCGCTCGGTGGGATTGAGGCCGTCGGCATCGATCTGATGAGGCGCCGCGATGGCCGGCGCGCCAAACCCCATCGCTCCCCCGGGCTCCACTATGATGAAATCATTGCCGTCTGCGTCGCCTTGAAGATCGATACGAACATCGGCGGGAATGTCTAGGAATGGTGGCGGCCGCACCACGAACTGGAACTGCCGCATCACTTGTTCGACAATCCGGCCGAGACCCTGATTTCCGGCTTTTCCTAGGCGCTCGGCCTTTTCGGCTTTGGCCTGCTCGGCCTTCCGCACGGCGGCTGCTTTCGCCCGGTGAGCGGTGATGGCTGCATCTTCCACATCGTCGTCCGCCAACAGCCAATGCGGGCCGAGCGCGAAAAACCACAACAGCACAAAAAGTTGGATTATCATATAGCAGTATTCCTCCCTCGAAACTTAACCTCCAATGATCGCTGTGGTTCGCGAAATGGAGTGCCTCCAATTCAAATCCACCGTCGCGCATCCGTGTAGATTATCGGTTCAAGAAGGGCTTCGTTTCTAACTGGTTAAAGTATTCGTTTAGCCCAGCGCGGAATTCTTCGGGCAACTTCGGCCCCGAAATTCCCGTGGCCTGGCTGACGCCGTGGTCCTCGCGGACTTCTTTGTCGTTGTTCCCTGCGCCGATAAGAGCAATCGCCGCATCGTCGGTGTTTCCGCCGCCGCCACCGCCGGGCGTTGAGCCGCCGCCACCGCCGCCGGGGCGGATGCGCTTCGATCGGAGTAATAGCTCGATCGCTTCGGTTTCGGCGGCGATGGCGGGCTGGCCGGTTTCAGGCTGGCCGAGGATTTCGGCGGCTTCGTGCATCACCGACTCGACCATCGAGAGAAGCTGGATTTCCTTGCCGAAATCGGCTTCGGCATCGGGAAGTTCTCCGATTCGCTCGATGACTTTCGTCACCCGGTCTTCGATGCCGGTTTGCGACTTGGAAAGCCGCCGACCCTCTTTTTCGTGCGCCGCGGCCTCTTGTGCTGCCTTGGCTTGCTCGGCGATGCGAGTTTCTTCGCGGAGGTTCACTTCGGCTTCGAGAATTTGCAACACTTCGAGTACGATCGACGGCGGCAAGCTGCCTTTCGACTTGCTACCGGGGCAGCTTCCCTTGCAAGCCGGATCGACGAGATCTTCCGCCCAGCGGTCGAGTGTGTCGGACCAGAATTCCGCCTGGGCGATCGAAACTCCTTGTTCCTTGGGGATATCGTCGGCCAGCCGCCTCAAGCTGCCAAGTACGTCGAGCGCGCGCATCTCTTCGAGGACCGACTTGAATGGGACCAAATGGCGTCGCTCGAAATAGGCTTGCATGTCGTCCATGATATACGAAATGTCACCCGACGATTTCAGCTCTTCCTCACCGAGCTTGGCGAACACTTCCTTGGGAGCAGTCGGAGCGCGGGATGCATCGACGCCAAAGGCCGGCTCGATCTGATCGCCAATGCGGCCGGCGACTTTGTATTGCACGCGCGAGGCGGCTTTCAGCCGCTTCATTAGCGTGCTCCCTTCGAGGTTCGCCAGCACGTTGTTCAATTCATCGGCGACTTTCTCGAACTCGACAAGCAGGTCTTTTTGTTCTTTGACAGCCTGTTCGATTTTATCATCCGGCGGTGGCGGCGGTGGCTGATCGGAGGGTTTGCCGCCGAAGGTGTTGGTTTGCGGCAGCGTCAACCGCGGATTCGACGCATTTTTCTTTTGCGTTTCTTCGTTACCTTTGGATTGATCGGGTGGCTGCTGGTTCGTTTCGATATCGACAACGGCCGGGATGGAGGGTTTTTTCAAGCCGTCGTCTTTGGTTTCGGTGGGACGGCCGCCACCCTTGCCGAGATCGCGCAGTTTGCCGGCCGTGGGACGCGATGTTGACGGCGATTTCGCCGCCGCCGTCTTCGCTTGTTCGGCCGCGTCTTTTAGCAAGTCGGCAACCGAGGGCATGCGGTGGTTGGAAATATCCTTGAGGATCTTCAGCATTTCGGCCCATTTTTCGAGATGACCGACGCCGATTTCCGGGTTTCGCGCGGCTTCCTTGAGCAGCGATTCGCCGGCAGTAGTCAGGGTCGACAGCCGGCGACCGTTGGCGCGTTCGGCGGCCGATTGGTTTTCGATTCGTTTGCGATGGTCGGGCTGGGCCAATTCGCTAGGCGTCAGTTCGCGCAGCTCTTTATTTGTCTCATAAAGCTGCATTTCGCGGTCTCGCACTTCGAGCGATTGGCGATGCCACTTGCTCATTTGCTCGGTGATCCAGATGGCGTGCTGTTCGGGGCTGAGGATGTAGAAGTAGCACGGCGCGGAATAAACCCGCTGGCGTCCGGGGAAAAAATCTTCTACAAAAATGCGCAGCTCGATCGGCTGCGGCTCGATCCCCAGCGACTTGGCGTTGAATGCGCCGGCCAACTCGAGCGCGGTTTTGTCGTTTCCACCTGGACCGAGAACGCGTTCTCCCTTGGCCGGCTGTTCGGTCAATTCGTCGCCGATACCCTGCCACTGGATACCGACGACTTTCACGCCAAAATCGTCGTGTGCTTTGACTTTGAACGCAATTTGCTCGCTGTCGAGCAGCACTTTCTTGCGCGGCAAATCTTCGCAGGCCACCGAAGGCGCCTCGTCGTCCACCGGAGTTACGGTCAATTGAAATGGAGCTTTGCCCGACAGCGAAAATTCGTCCTCCCACTGAAATTCAATCTGCTTCGGTTCGGCGAACACGGCTTCGGTCGTGGAAAACGACGCGCCGTCGATCTTGGCCACCGCGCCATCGATCTTGGCCGACGACAAAGGTCGATTGGCGGTGAGCATGAACGACGCGCGACTGCCCTTGACCGGGTTGGCGGAGCCCGCGCGCACGTCGTATTGCTGCGGTTCCGGCCGGCCCAAGTACTCAGGAAGCCGGATCGTCGCCACGACCGAATTTGGCTCGGGACGATAGATCGGGTCGATGTGGACCGCTTGATTGGCATCTCCGATGCTCAGTTCAAGCTCGCCCGAAGTTGTTTGCGCCGGCACCTTGAAGCGGTAGCTGCTCTCGTTGAGTTCGCTTTCGATGGGCAATTGCTCGGCGATGCGGGCAGTTCCGAACGCAGGCTTCCACGGAGAGCCTTCCTTCAAGTTCGCAGTGACGGTAAACGGCTCGCCGTGCGGAATGAAGATTTTGTTCGGTAGCGGCACGAGCGCGGCGAAAGTGTATCGCGGCGTATTGGTCCAAGGAGCCAGAAGGCGGGCCCACGCATTTTGCGCTGCCGCGGGGAACACGACGGTCAAGCACAGCGCGACTCCAAACGCCGCGGCCGCGAGTGTAACCCAGAAGCGATGGCGCGAATCGGGCGCGGCATCGCAAAAGTTTCGATGCTGAGCATCTTCGGCGACTTGCTCGATGGCTGCTTCGCACAGCGCATGGGAACGCGATTGTTCCACTTCATTGTGGGCAAGTTCGATGACGCCAAGCAGTTGATCGCCGATGCGAGGCAGCTTGCGGCTAAGTAGACGGGCAAGTTGTTCTAAATGACGATGGCGCCATACCCAGCGGTGCATGTACAGCGGCGCGACCCCACAGCCGGCGAGCGACGCGACGAAGATCATGCCGCGGACCATCGCGGGAGTATTCCACAGGCGGTCGAGGGCGAACACCGCCAAAAAGGCCACCAGCACACTGAAGACCGCAATGCCGACGGCCTCGAACATTTTGATTTTCCAAACCTGGCGGCGAAAGTCGAAAAGCTGGCTCTCGAGCGACTCCGGCACTTCCAACTGAAACTGCATGACGCCGCGACTCATGAGAACACTCCAGTCTTGTCAGTTGTCAGCCGTCAGTGGTTGGTCAACAATCGCCACCGACCACTGACTTCCATCATATCAGCCCCGCAACCTTTCTGGCTATCCAAAACGCCCCCAGCAATGTAACAAACACCGCAATCACCAGGGGATGGCTCCACAATTGCAAACGGTGGACCAATGGCGCAGGCGGCGGAAGCTGCGCAATCCAGCGCACAATCTCCGAGACGTTTTGCTTGGCAACGACTTGGCCGCGTGTGACTTTGGCGATTTCTTCGAGCACTTCCGGACGAGCCGGCTTGCCGACTGGCTCGGTGGCCGCGCCATGGACAAACATCGTCGTTTCGATCGTGGCGGCGGTCTGTTTGCAAGAAAGGGTCACTTGGTGGGTTCCAGGCTCGTCGGCCGTAAAGCGGCCACTGTAGGCACCCCATTCTTCTCCCAGTGCCGTCATTCGAACGGTATCGGCCTTTCCCGATGGCGCAACAATGCGGGCGATTACGTCTCCCTTGGCGAGCGGCTCGCCGGTTCGCTCCATGACGTTGGCATTGAACATCACGGTTTGGTGCAATTGCGGCTGCTCAGGTGAATAATAGAACCGCATCGTTTCGCCGGGCGCCATGTGACGCTGGTACGCCATCCAACGGACGACTTGGCCCCAAAAACGATAATGGTACTTGTCTTCGACACCCTTACGCCATCGCCAAGCGCCGTCGGTTCCCATGAACAGAACTTTGCCGGCGCCATAGGTTTGCGTGACCAGCAACGGCAGTCGGCCGAATTCGTTCGCGGCGTCTTTATGAACGCACAGCACTTCGGCGCCCGCTTTCGCTCGCACGACTGGCGCATACCATTGAAAGCCCGGCAACGATTCCCAAACTTCGGAATTCTCGTCTTGCACGTCGGCCAACTTAGTGAGCAAACTACGGCGGCCCAGTTCCGTCAGCTCGAAATGCCCCGGCAATCGAGAACCCCAGCCGCCGGGTTGCGCTTCGTCGAGGACGACCGGGTAGATGTCCTTCAACTCGGTGGTCAGCAGCGAATTTTGCCGCCCCTGCAAGCCGGGCATCAACACCAATCCGCTGGCTTGGAATTCGACCAAACCTTTCAGCCAGTGGCATTGCTCGGCCGTCAGTTGGCCGTCGTCCAGCCCGACGTCGCCTAGAAACACCACATCAAACTTCGACAACTCATCCAAGCCGTTGGGGAACTCTTTGATGTAGTCCTTGTTGCCGCCGCCAACTTTGTTCAGACCCGGATGAAACAATAGGCAGGAGACATCGACGCCCGGATCGCGCGATAGGGCGTTCCGTAGATAGCGATATTCCCACCGCGGCAGCGAATCGACCACCAACACGCGCAAACGCTCTTCGCGAATTTCGATAGGCGCGGAACGCTGATTGTTTTCGGGCAGCAGCTCTTCGCTATTGCGGGGCACGGTCAGCGTCAACGTAAACTTGCCAATCGTCTTGGGCTTCCAATGGACCGCGTCGCTAGTGCGACCCATGGCGGCGATGCGCACTTCGCGCTCGATGGCTTCGCCGTCGGACGATTGAAGCGTGACCGTGGCGGTGTAATCGCGCGGCAGCGAGCTTTCGATCGTAAACGGAACGCGCACCGCCTTATTGACAATGCCAAAAGTCGGCGCATCGACGCTGAGCAGTTCGATGTCGGGAAGTCGCGTCGGACTCCCCACGGGCACGGTGAACACAGGAATGTTTTTCAATCGCAATCGCGTCGCCGCCTGCACTGGAGGCGGTCCGGACGTCCAGTCGCCATCCGAAACCAAGACGACACCGACCAGATTGGCGACCTTGTCGGGCGCTTCGGCAAGCGGTTCGTACAGATTGGTGCCGTTGGAGTCGTCGCCGGCAGCGATGGGAGTGATGACGACGTTCATGTTCTCGCTGAGCGCATGCCACGCCTGCTGCGAAGCCAATGGTGCTGCGGCTTCGTTTCTCGTCACTGCCACGCCAGCACCGGTTGGCGGCGCGACATCTTGGGTTTCCATGCTCGGCGATCGATCGATGAGCACGGCGATCGATGGTCGTTCGCTGGGCCGATATTCTTCGATCCATTCGGGCTGATTGAGTACGACCGCCGCGAGCGCAACGATCGTGATCCGCAGGAGTTCGAGCCGTCCGATCGACCTCAGAAATCCACTACGTTTCCATGCCGTGTAGCCAAAGCCGGCCGCCACTGCGACAATCGCAATCGAAATGACAACAATCCACGGGGACGTGGAAAACGTGATGGAATGTTGCGCGCTCAAATTAGCCCTCCTGGTCCTGCTACAGGCTGGCGCGAACGCTTGGGCAAACACAATCCGGCTTCGACCACCAGCGCCACCATCATTGTCGTCAGGAAGAGTCGCCAGATTTCCTGCATCAGCGAATGCGTGCTCCCCGCTTCGCCTTTGATCCGTGTCAACGGAAGGCCGTTGAACAATTGGTCGCAGCGCACTTCAGGCACGATCGCAGCACCATCTTCGCTGACAGGCCGATTGACCGCCAGCATCCGGTCGCCTGCCGAGTAAATGCCCGGTTGATACGAGTACTCCGTCGAGATCGCAGCATCGCCGCCGGCAATCTGCGTCCATGCGCCTGGAACGTCTGGCGGAGGAGCGCCCGCAACCAATTGCCGCAGATTACCAAGCACCGCGGCACCGGCGTCCAACGCGCGTTGAATCGCGGCGTAAAGCACAACGCCGTTGGAAGCCAGCGTTGAATCTTTCGAGTCGACGGTCGTCGCGCAAAAATAAACGCCGCCGCGGGCGGTATGGACTCGCGCCAACAGTGGCGCGCCGCCGGCGAGTGAGGCAAGATTCGTAACCTCGCCTGCCATGCCACAATGCCGATGAACGGCCAGTTCGCCCACCGGCAATGCCGCGCCGCTTTGCGTGCGAGCGAGCAATCCCTGGTCGCCGCGCCAATGATCGATTTGCAAATCGCGTTCATCCGCCGTCCAGGGCTTCCATTGAACCCCCTGAAACTCGACCTGCGTGGTAGATTGCGGTGGGAAGAAGATCACTTGACCGCCGCGAGCGATATATTGTTCGACGAGTTTTGCTTCCGCGCCGCTGGGCAACGCCGTTTGCCAAAGCAGCAACGCCGTACGATCCCACTCGACCGAAGCAAGCTGGTCCCTGGAAAGCATTTCAGTTGCACATTCAATCGACGGATGCGGCGACACGGCGGCCGCCAATTGCAGCGGCCGAACTGCTTGCGGATCGTCGGCCACAATGACGGTGCGCCGCGGCTGAGGCTTGTCGTATAGAAAGTAAAACTCGTTATCGGCGGGATTGGCATCGGCGGGAATCGACACACGCCCCCAGCCGCGCTGTTGATCTTTGGCGAGCGGAATCGGATGGTCTTTGAGTTCAAACGCGTCGCCAGTCAGCTCAATTTCGGTCTCAGATCGCGCCTGGTCGATTTCAAAATGCAAGGGCAGTGTGATCTTGTCCGTACCGCCACCTTCGCGGACGATTCTCAGGGATATAAGCAGTTCGGCGCCGGTGCTGCTCGATTGTCGACGCACATCGGTAACGCGAATCGAAAGGTTTCCCGGCGAAGGCTGCGAATAGTCGTGCAGCGTGAATCGCACGCCTGGCTGTATTTCCCTGAAGGCGTCGCGCAGCGACTGCCAGCGTCCTCCTTCCGCATTCCAATCGTTGGCTCGCAAATCGGAGCAGATCCAGATATCGGTGCGACCTGATTTATTGCGCTGAATGTAATCGTAGGCCGCTTGTAGTAGCGCCGGTACATCAGACGAAGCCGCGACGGCCGACACGCTGGGCAACTTCAAGACCGCCTGTGGCGATTCGACTTCAATCGGCGCGCCCGTCGCGCTGTCGATCAATACCCAGTGATCCGAGCCAATGATCGAAACTGTCTCGACAAGCTGCTGCAACCCAGTTTGCAGCTTGCTTGCCGCCGAACCACCGAGCAATTGTTGCATGCTGGGAGAGCGATCGACGATCAGGATGGTCGTATCGGGCTTTCCTCCAGCAGCGAAACCGAGCCAACCACTCGCCAACGGACGACTGACGGCAAAAATCAATCCCGCGACGGCCAGCGTACGAATCAGCAAGATCAGCCACTGCCGAATCCGCGCATATCCGCGCGACATGCGATTGGCCGCCAGCAGAAACATCATCGCCCCCCAGCGAATCGTTTGATACCGTCGCTGGTTGATCAAGTGAATGATGATCGGCAGCGACACCAGCGGCAGCGCGACCAGCAGGAGTGGTTGGAGGAAGCTCATGAGGGTTCAGGGTTCAGGAGTTCGGGAAAGCATGGCAACGAGAACCGTGGAAACCGCCAGAGTTGAAGCCGCGCGACCACTCGCTCGCTTCTGTTTTTCCAATCTGAATGCTGCACCTTCATCGCCCTCCTCCGCGCGTCCTGCCGACAAGGAACCGCATGAGCGCCTGCTCGTAGGGCGTGGTGGTCGTAATGCGATGGTAGTCAATTGCCGATTCTGAGGTGATACATTTCACGTCAATCAAGTACCGCTGTAAGGCTTGATGATAACGCTCGGCGATGTCATTCGGCTCCGCGAAAATCGTTGGACCGCCTTCCATGTCGATAAACCGCATCGGCCGCCGGAACGTAAAACCCAGTTCCAGCGGATCGAGCAGATGAAACGCGGCAATGTCGTGTTTGCGAAACCGCAAGTGCTCGAAGCAAGTTCGCAGCGGCTCAGGCTCGACAAAGAAATCGGAAATGATCACGATCAACGCACGCTGGCGAATGGTTTCGGCGAGTTCGTGCAAAATGGGAACGAGCTGAGT
Organism: Pirellulales bacterium; assembly: GCA_020851115.1. Taxonomy (GTDB): domain Bacteria; phylum Planctomycetota; class Planctomycetia; order Pirellulales; family JADZDJ01; genus JADZDJ01. The sequence goes on along the minus strand of JADZDJ010000048.1, from coordinate 26,334 downwards.
CTTGCCTTTCGGCTGGATTTGCTCCAGGAGATCGAGGACGACTCCGAGATGTGCCGGACTGCGCCGCGGAGGGATGCTCTGCACGAGCCCGTTGGCCACGCACGACAATCCGACGGCATCCCCCTGCTGGACCGCTAAATAGCCGAGTGCGCCGGCGATGCGACGGGCGTACTCGATCTTACTCATCCCCTCCGAAGCAAAATCCATCGACCCGCTCGTATCGAGCACTAGGCAGCACCGCAAATTCGTATCGGCTTCGAATTCTTTCACGTAGTAACGATCAGATCGTCCATACGCCCGCCAATCGAGTCGCCGCAAATCGTCGCCCGGCACGTATTTGCGATACTCGGCAAATTCAACGCTCGCCCCACGGTGCGGGCTGGCATGACGCCCCGAAACGTTCCCCAGCATTGGCCGACGGGCAAACAGTGGAACCGCCGCCAGACGCGAGAGCACCTGCGGTTCGATAAAACTGCGGGATCGACGTTCGGGGAACATGAAGGGATGAAGGATGTAGAATGCTGTTTGCAGTTGCAGTAGTTTGGCGGCGAAGCGGAGCGACAGCATGAGTACTGCCGACCTCCTCCTACCTACCGCCTACTCCGCATCGTTCGACTCTTCGACCAATCGTCGTACGATGTCCTTCGCGCTAATTCCTTCTGCCTGCGCTGCAAAGGTCGTGACCAGCCGATGCGTCAGCACCGGAGCGGCTACTTCTTGCACGTCTTCCAGCCGCACCATGTAACTTCCCAGCAGCGCAGCGCGGGCCTTTGCACCCAAAATGAGGTTCTGCACCGCGCGCGGGCCAGCGCCCCACGAGATGAGCGGTTTAATCCAGCTTGGCGCATCGCCGCCGCCGGGACGGGTTCGACGCACCAGCTTGGCCGCATAGGTATAGATATGGTCGGGAACCGGAACGCGTCGGACCAAATCTTGGTGCGCGATGATCTCGTCAGCGTTCATCAATTGATCGAGTTCAGGTAGAGCATCGCCGGTTGTCGTTCGAGCGATTTGAATCTCCTCGGCTTCGTTGGGATAATCCAGTTCGATCAAGAACATAAAGCGGTCGAGCTGTGCTTCGGGGAGCGGATAGGTTCCTTCTTGTTCCACCGGGTTTTGCGTCGCCAGAACCATGAACGGCGGGTTCAAGCGGAATGACCGCCCCGCGGCGGTGACTTTCGATTCTTGCATCGCCTCGAGCATGGCCGCCTGTGTCTTGGGCGGAGCACGATTGATTTCGTCGGCCAGTACAACATTGGCGAACACTGGGCCGTGGACAAATTGAAATTCTCGCCGGCCACTAGCGCCATCTTGTAAGATGTCGGTACCGGTGATGTCCATTGGCATCAGATCGGGGGTGAACTGGATGCGGCTGAACTTGAGCGACATCGTTTCAGCGACTTTGCTCACCAGAAGCGTCTTTGCCAATCCCGGCACACCCATGAGCAGGGCATGGCCGCGGCCAAAGAGGCAAATCGATAGCTGCTCGACGACGCGATTTTGCCCGACGATGACTCGCGCAAGCTCCTCTCGCAACCGGGCATAAGCCTCTCGCAATTGGTCGATGGCCTGGACGTCGTTTTCGCTAAGCCGCTGTTCGAGCGACGTCGCTAAAGTTGGCGACATGCGTAGGATCCCTTCTGCTGTTCGTCCAATAGGCGTCGCGAGCCGAGCGCGCCCTGAATTCTTGGATTTCGAGTTGCCTGCCACTCCGCTCGGCTCACGGAGGCCGCCGACTGGCTGTACCTGTTATTATTGCCGAGTCGCTTACGATTATCCAGCTTTCGGGGAGTCGTTGCGCGGAAGTTACGTTGAAAACGGCCCTGACTCGTCCCGCCGATTTGGAGAATTTGCCATGTTTGTCGAGATCGACGAATCGATTAGCCATAGGACTTGGTTTCTCGCCAGAAGTTCGAAGGTGATTTGAAGCGGGAAGCGGACATTGGATTCATGGATTTTCTGATGCGCGGCTGGGCAAGAGAATGATCGAAGCTCGCAATTTCCAACCGCCACGATCCGGCGAAGCCGCACTCCGGAACCCGACCGAGACTCTGGGATGAATGACTCTGCCAGGATTGGCTTAGGGACGACGGGAACACGAATACTTGCGAAGCGGGCGGATTGCTGCAGTGAGAGGCGGAGGCGTGCAGCGCCATCATCGCCGCGTTTGCCAAGTGCTTCGCGGATTCTCACGATCCGGAGTTGATCGACTTCTCCGCGGTGAAAAAGACCCTACCGCCCAACTTTAAGACACAACTCCGAAACGACGAAGCTCGGCAAACGAAAATTTCTCGACTACAATAAAATGTGGCTTGCTCCAGAACAGAAGAGGTCGCATGCGCAAACGGTTCTTCTCTGCAATCGTGTTTTTGCCAATCCTCTTGGGGGTAGCGCTGCCATGCGCTTTCGCACAACAAGCACGGTCGCAGCAGTCCGCTCAGCAGCTCTTTCCTTGGACCAAGATCGACGAATCCCGCGTGCGCGAGATAGGGATTCGCAAACTCGAAGGTCGGCGGTTGGTGCTTTATACCGATTTGACGCCTGCCCCAGAGGTGGATGAATTGCCGGCGCTCTTCGACGCGGCCTTGGAGTTGTGGTGCAAATATTTCAAACTCGACGCAAAAAATCTTCCCGACTGGCGGATGCGAGCCTCGCTGATTGACAACCGGGAGCGATTTGTGGCGTCTGGTCTGCTTCCGGCTGACTTGCCGAAGTTTTACAACGGTTACACAAAAAACCTCGAGTGCTGGCTCAACAATCAAACTAGCCCGTATTATCGCCGCCACTTGTTACTGCATGAAGGCGTTCACGGCTTTATGTTCACACTGCTTGGCAATCATGCTCCGCCGTGGTACGTCGAAGGAATGGCGGAGTTTCTGGGCACGCATCGATGGAAAAACGGAAAACTTGAGTTGCCGTATTTTCCGCTCGATCCGCAAGAAGTACCCAAGCTCGGTCGCATCGAAATCGTACAAGCCGATTTCGCCCATGCCTGCGCGCGCCGATTCGGCGACGTGATGGCATACGATAGCAAAGCTTATTTGGTAAACGAGCCTTACGCTTGGTCATGGGCTGCCGTGGCATTTCTCGACGGCCATCCCAATTATCGCGACCGCTTTCGCAGATTGGTGAAACTGTTGCCCGGTGATCGCGATTTCAACGAGGAGTTGAAGAGAATCTTTGGCCGCGACTTCGACCGAATTTGTGAAGAGTGGCAGATATTTGTCGCCGATATTGATCACGGCTATGATTTCAGCCGCAGCTTTCTCGACTGGAAGCCCGGAAAGCCGATGCCAGACGACGCCGGCAAAGCGACCGTCGAAGCAGATCGTGGTTGGCAGAATAGCGGCCTGCGGCTCGAGGCGGGCAAGAAATATACGCTGACTGCCGCGGGACAGTATCAAGTTGCCAACGAGGCGCCACCTTGGATCAGCGAGCCGCCGGGGGTTTCAATTCGGTACGTACGCGGCCGTCCTCTAGGGCAGTTGTTGGCGGTCGTTCATCCGGATCGCGCTTTCAACGGCAGCAGCGCATTTTTGAAGCCGGCTATTGTGGGAGCAGAAGCCACTGTTGTACCGGCGGAATCGGGAACTTTGTACTTGCGAATCAACGATTCTGCTGGATTGCTGAGCGACAATCGAGGAAAAGCCGAAGTGCAAATTAACGCGGAGTAGATGGAAATTCTCCCTCGGGGCGTGTGGAAGACGCTTGCTTATCGGGCGCGATTTCGACACCCTCGCTGCCCCGAATGTGGCGCAATCAACAGCCGCGGCATCCGACGCAGATTTATGAGTCGATCTTCCACGCGACCGTCGCGGTTGTGCTGTTTGTGTTCTGGCGAAAGCACATCTTTCCTGGGCAGCTCATCAAGCTGTATATTCTCGCATATGCTGGCTACCGATTCTTAACGGAAATGATTCGGCCAGAACCTCAACTGTGGGCAGGACTGACCGGCTATCAATGGGCCTGTTTGGTCATTGCTGGCGTGTTTGCTGTGCTGTGGCATCGCGATGCGGATATTTTTAGCGAAGAAACCGGGGAATTGCCGGAAACTCAACCTGCAATGAAAAATTGACGCCAACCGATTCACGTGCGCACAAATTCAAGCCGCAACTTTAGGGGGGGTGAGGAGAGTTCGTCGATCGATGAAGAAGCCGTATGTCGCCCATCTTTTCGCCGATTTTGATCGCCGGCGAGCAAGGTCGTTCGGCGACAGTTGGTCGGCCCTTTGTCATCGCCCAGAGAAGTGCTACATTTCTAGAGAACTGCTTCGGGGCCTCGAATGGATGCTTCTGTATTTCATTGCCTCCCAACATTCGCCAATCGCTGTGATTCTGCGTTGGTTGGCTGAACCAATTATCCATGGCGCACGAATTCCAAACTAAGACTGACATTCTCCGAGCGATCGGACGCCTGCACCGCACGGGAAAGAAACTTAACTATTCGGCGATTCGTACCGCGAACGGCCGATTGCTGGCCCATGCCAAGAAGCACTTCGGCACCTGGAAGCAAGCTGTGACTGCTGCCGGCCTCGATTACGACAAGATTTCGCGAATTCACCGCTGGTCGAATCAGGAAATCCTGAGCCAGCTACGCGACCTTCATCGGCGGCGGCAGTTTCCTGATATTCGCTCGCTGGCTAAGAAATTTACCAAGCTGTACGACGCCTGCCTGCGCCATTACGGCAGCGGCTTGGCGGCGCTTGAAGCGGCCGGCATCGATTACCAAGAAATGCTCAACGAGCATCCCTATCGCTGGACGCGCGCGCATATTACGGCGGAAATCAAACGCCGCCACGCGGCAGGCAAGACTTTGCGGCGAACGGAAATGCTGCGCAAGGAACCTGAAATGCACCGCTTCTGCTATGCGACGCTCCATCATTTTCGTACCTGGGGCAATGCTCTGCGCGAGGCGGGATTGAATCCCCGAACCGTTCGCAATCGCGACGCTCGTTGGCCACGGCAGCGGGTATTAAAGGAGATTCGCCGCCGCTTCGAGCAGGGTAAGTTTTTGAATACCGATTTGATGCTCCGCGAGGCATTGCCACTGCATGCGGCGGGCCGCCGATACTTCGGCACTTGGAAGGCGGCCGTGGAAAAAGCCGGAATCGACTATAACATGATTCGTGGTGGACTGGTCGGATGGACCAAGACGAAGGCGGTTCGGGCATTGCGCGAACGAGTCGTTCTCGGAGGGCATTCGCAAAAACATATTCGAGAGCATGCCCCCTCACTGTTTCGGGCAGCAATTCACCATTTTGGAACCTGGGACGAAGCTATTCATCGAGCGAGGAAAGGAAAATGAAAGGATTCACGCCGGCGCAGAAACGTATTGTCAATCGCATTCGCGAGCTATTCCGCCAGCGACAGCCATTGAATATTTCCGCAATGAAGCGCCATCACCCGAAGCTACTTGCCGAGGTGATGTCGCTCAAGCATTTCCGCGGCTGGCGTAAGGCGCTACAAGCAGCAGGCATATCGTACGGCAAGATTAAGGTCGAATTGCTCGATCATTGCGTTTGCGCGATTTGTGGGACGAAGCTGTTGACGCTCGACGCCCATTTGAGGTCGCGGCACAACCTGTCGAAACAGCAGTATCTGCGTAAATTCCCCAACGAAGAGACGGCGGCCGACGAGGTGCGGGCCGAGCGAACCGGCTCGCTCCGTCGCGCGCCGCACTGGGAGCCGGTTTGGTCGCGGGAGTATATGATCGACTATCTGATCTACAAACAAGAGCACGATGAAGATCTTTCGCCTTGGACGATTTATCGCGAGGAATCGGCGGTTCACGCCAACATCAAGAAATATTTTGGCTCCTACCGCGCGGGCGTCGAAGCGGCGGGAATCGATTACGCCAAAATCCGTGTGATCGAGTTGACGGAAGCATGGACCCCTGAAAAAGTGTTGGAACGAATTCGGCGATTGCATCGGAAGAAGCCGCTTCGCAGCACGACTGATATTCGGCTGCGCGACTCTCGGCTGTACGATAGCTGTCATCGATACTTTGGCGGGCCTGTCGCGGCGCTCGAGGCAGCAGGGATCCCATATATTCAACTCAAGAATCGGCGTTCCCGAAAATGGACCCACGGCACTATCTTGCGTACGATTCGGACGCTCCACGTCGGCGGGGCCTCGCTTGAACCGCGATCGCTTACGCGCCATTTGGACGGGCAAGCCGATGAACTCCTCGCTGTGGCCGAGCAGCGGTTCGGTTCGTGGAAGCAAGCAGTTCGCGCGGCCGGCATCAAGCCGCAGAAGCGCAAACAGCGATCGACCTAACCGCAGGTCGGAATTGGTCGTCGGGTGGCCGCTCGGTCATGCTCTGGCAGTCGTCGCTTCCGTGCGAGGGGTAGGTGCTTGCCGCGCTACCGCAGGCGCTCGCTCGGCGCGTGACGATGATTATCCGCGGCCGATGCGCATTGGTGGCAGTCCTCGTTGGATGCGGCGCTGGTTAATCAGCCGCACAAATTCTGCTCGCTTGGCTCGCTGTTCGGGCATGGAATGATCGAGGCGGTTTCGTAGCCGCGCAATCCGCTGCTCGTCGGATTGCGAACCTCGGCTTCGTAGACCTCCTTGACCGCGAGTTTGATCGCCCCGCTGCCCGCCCGCTTGGCCTTGAGCAGCCCGCTGCTGCCATTCGGCGCGACGGCGTTCCATGCGGTTGATTTCGTCGTCAAGCGCCTTGGTTTGCTCTTGGCCCTGAAGCGTCAATAGTCGGTCGATTCGCGACATCTCTCGCTGTTCAAACATGGCGCGGCCGCTCTGCCATGCCGCACGCCGAGTGTCATCGGTAAGTGTCGCCATTTTGCTGCGCAACTGATCCATCAGCGCGCGAGATTCCGCTTCGGCAAGGTTGGGGTCCGTCAATTTGACTTGCAACGCCTCGACTTCGGCAAGCGCCGGATCTTCGCCCAGCCAGCCGAACCACCAAACCAAAATCAGAATGACGGCAGCGGCGGCAACGCCCCCGATTGTACGTTGCTTCCACATGTTTGTTACTCCATTTTATTGGCGTTAACCCAGTGGGCATTCACGGAAGCAGCGGGGCTTACGGATACGAACGCAACTGCCTGCGCGACAGAGTTGTCTACATTCATTCCACGTGGCAATCGAGAAACACGATATTCCGAGCGCCTGCTGATCCTTCGGGGCCGTGGAACGATTCGTAGTCGTAGGCCACCGGCACGGTCGAACTCTTTCGCGGCGACTTCTCTGCGGTACGCAACACCTGTGGGCGCGTGTAGCCGGCCAGCGTGTTATTGGCGTATTCATAACTGAGACCTTCGGCAGGGAAGTAGCGGTCGTCGTCGGGACAATGAAAGACAGCCTGACTTTCTTCAATATAACGCCCTAAGACTTTCGCGATGGTAGGCTTGCCGGGAGTCACACTGGGTAAGATTGCCGCTTCGGGATACTTGCCGTGCGTTCCCAGCGCACTCATGTAGTTGTCGAGCGCAAGAGCGACTTGTTTCAACTGAGACGCACATTGAATTCTCCGCGCCGATGCCCTGGCCCGTTGCACCGCTGGAAGTAAAAGGCCAAGCAACATTCCGACAATCGCGATGACAATGAGGAGTTCGATCATGGTAAAACCGGCTCGGTGTGCGCGATTCATCAGCCATCTCCCGATCAGGGTAAATTACGGTGTTGCTACATTCGTCCGACTGACCGCTGTCGGCGCAGATCAACAACCAGAAAGTACCACAGCAAATCATCCAATCGTGCTTTGACGAGCAAAGCCGTCAATTGCTGGCAGTTGGCACGTTGATGGTAAGATTATTCGCTGCCGACAGTTGATCCATTGATCGATTAGCACCGAATAAAGAAACACCGCACAAGCTGAAAGGTTTCGGTGGAGTAAGACTATTTTGTCAGCAACTTTTCAATCCTAGTCTTGGCGGCCGCGAGGGCCGCGGGCATTTGGTCGGTGAGCTTGCCACCCGCTTGAGCCATCTCGGGCTTGCCGCCACCCTTGCCTCCGACAGCTTCAGCGACCGGCTTGATCCACTCGCCAGCGCTAAGCCCGCGATCGACCAGATCGCGCGTCAGGCCTGCGACGATTGTGACCTTCTCGTCTGCGGCGCTAGCCAGCAAGATTGCGGCAGGACTGGATTTTCGCCGCACCTGGTCGATCAGCTCGCGCATGCCGCCAGCTTCAACGCCGGGAACGTCGGCAATGATGACGGTCGCTCCACGGACTTCCGTCGATTCTTCGATCAGTTTTTGCGGGGTAATGCCGGCTCCTCTTGGGCCATGTGCAACCTGTTTTTTCAACTCGCGAACTTCCTTTGCAAGGGCGGCAACCCGCCTGGGAATTTCGCTGGCGGGAACTCGCAAGGCCGTGGCAATTTCTCCAAGTTCGGCTTGGTCCTTTCGCGCTTGTTGAAGTGCTGCGCGGCCGGTTAAAGCGACGATTCTACGCGTGCCGGCCGAAACACTCTCTTCGCTCGTGATTCGGAACAAGCCGATTTGACCGGTGCTGCTCACATGCGTGCCGCCGCAAAGTTCCTTACTAAAGCCACCCATGTTAACCATCCGGACGACATCGGGGTATTTTTCGCCGAAGAGCATCATGGCGCCCGATTGCCGGGCTTCGGCGATTGGCAAGTGCTTCCAACTGACCGTTTCTGCCGCCAGTACGCGGTCGTTGACGTCTTCTTCAATTTTGTCCAGCGTTTCACGGTCGACCGACGAAGGGTTCGCGAAATCGAACCGTAGCCAATCGTCATCCACCTTCGAACCTTGCTGTTGGGCGTGCTTTCCCAAATGTTTTTGCAGAGCATAGTGCAAGATATGTGTCGCGGAGTGAGCGCGGCGGATACCGTCGCGGCGGAAAGTATTCACAGTCGCGTTCACCGCTTGGCCGAGTTTGAGCGTGCCGTCGCGCAAGTGTCCGCGGTGCAGGATAAAGCCCTTTTCTTTTTGGGTGTCGATGACGTCAAATCGTATTCCTTGACCCGAGATTTCGCCGGTATCGCCGACCTGGCCGCCAGACTCGCCGTAGAAGGGCGTTTGATCCAGAACAACAGTGATCGGATGCTCGTGACCAATTTCTTGCAAGACTTCGCACAAATGGTCTTGTGCGATGATGCCGACAATCTTGGCCGGCGATGTCGTCGTCTCGTAGCCCAGGAACTCCGTTGGTTCCATCGCTTTAGCCAGGCTATCTACGGGGCGATGAGTGAAAACATCGCCAGGCTCAATCGGCCCCGACGCTCGACCATGTTCAAGCATGGCATCTCGGAAGCCAGCCCAGTCGAGTTGCACGTTATGCTCTGCGCCGATTTGTTCTAACAGTTCCGGCGGAAAGCCGTGAGTGGTGTAGAGATCGGCCGCATCGCGACCGGAAATCAGCGAACGCGACTCGCTGTTCATCGACGCCAATAGCTTCTCGATCCGGCTGAGGCCCGAATCGATCGTATTGAGAAAGTTTTCCGATTCGGCGCGGATTACATTCGCGACTCGATCCGTCGTGGATTTAAGTTCTGGATAAACCGCCTTCATCAATTCGGCGACTTTGCTGACCAATTGGTGCAAGCAAGCTTCCTTGACGCCCATTTGATGGGCATCCAGCACTGCACGACGAAGCAGGCGTTTAATCACATACCCCTGTTTCTTGGGTCCGGGTATCACTGTTTCGTGAATCGCAAAGCTGCATGCGCGGACATGGTCGGCGATACGCCGCAGCCTGCGGCCATTGTCGCTGCTCGGGTCGTACCGTAGGCCGCAAACTTGGCCCGCGGCTTCGACAAGCGGGCGCAAGATGTCGATATGAAAGTTGGTATCCACTCCCTGCATGGTCGCGGCCATTCGCTCTAGCCCCATGCCCGTGTCGATGTTTCTGCTCGGTAGCGGCCGTAGATTGTCCGGCTGATTACCGACGCGATTAAACTGGGTGAACACCAGATTCCAAATTTCGACTTCTCCACCGCCGGGAACGTGATAGAAAATCTCGCTACATGGGCCACAGACGCCGTCGGGGCCTTTGCTCGGAGCACCGGCGGGCCAGAAATTATCGTCTTCGCCCATTCGTTGGATGCGGTCGGCGGGAATTTTGATTTCGTCGTGCCAAATGTTGTGAGCTTCATCGTCATCGAGATAGACCGACACCGAAAGCCGCTCGGGCGCGATGGCCATCCATTTTTTGCTGGTTAAAAATTCCCACGCCCAGTGAATCGCTTCTCGCTTGAAATAGTCTCCGAAGCTGAAATTACCAAGCATTTCGAAAAACGTGTGATGAAAGGCCGTGCGGCCAACGTTATCGATGTCGCCGGTTCGCAGACACTTTTGGCAGGTCGTCGCCCGCGTGAATTCCAGCTTGCATTTACCGAGAAAATGATCCTTGAATTGATTCATCCCCGCCGGGGTAAAGAGTACCGAAGGATCCCACCGCGGCACCAGCACATCGCTCGGTCGGCGAGTGCAGCCCTTTGATTCAAAAAACGCAAGATACTTTTCGCGGATTTCGTCGGTTTTCATGAAAGCGGGTGATAGCGGAAGTGTTGAACTGGCAAGGGGATGGGGCGGAAAGAGAATCATATCCGGCAAGGGAAAAGGCGACTAGTCGGACTATCGCTACTCAAATGGTTGCCGCCGCAAGCCGCAGCGACCATGAGACCATCGCAACGTTCCACACCCGTAGAACAGACAAGTTTAGAGCGGTTCGCCTCAACGGTTCACGAAATTCCCACTGCATTGATAATAGACGCCAGCGCGGACAATTTCGGATTGTTACCCGGCAATCGTTCGCGCGAAAAGTTTTCTTGTTCAATCCCTGCCTGCTTGGCAACCTTGGCGATGCCACGGGCGACATTCGACTTCGGTTTATTCGGGTGCCACGGGTTGACTCGTTTGCCCGCCTTGCGCCGAGCACTAATTCTCGCGAACCGGATTCATTGAGTCACTTCACGCCCACCACAATTTCCACCGGCACCCACATATTCTCGATCTCGCTGGCTTGAATCGCAAAGCCGGCCGCTTCGAGAGCGGCCTTGGCATAGATCGGCCGGCAGTCGACGAGATTCGGGAAATGTTTGTGAGTCCATTCATAGGCTTTCAGGATTGCGCCTTCCTTGCCCATTTTCGAGACGGCGACGACCGCGCAGCGGCCGCCAGGTTTCAAAACTCGTTTGCACTCGGCGAGAAATTTGGGAATCTCCGGCGTATCGAACAATTCCAGAGTGAAACTGGTAAACATGCCGTCGAATGTTTCGTCGGGATACGGAATCGCTTGGCCGTCTCCTTGCTTCAACTCCACCCGCTCGGCCACTCCCGCGGCGGCAACCAATTCTTGGGCCATTTCAACCATTTTGTCCGACAGATCGACGCCACATACCAACCCATCGGCTCCGACGGCGTTGGCTAGTTCGACGACGCAATGGCCGGTACCGAAGCCGATTTCCAACACTTTTTCGCCGGACTTGGCCGCCAGCAATTTTAGCCCCAGATCGCGCATCGGGCCTTCGCTGTGCTCGGCCATCAGGTCGTAGATGCGGGCGATCTTGTTGTAAAAACTCCTCGTTTCCTCGCGGCTGTTGAAGACTCGGGCGACTGCCGGTTCGTACGGTAATTGAGCTTCGTCGGGCATGAAGCGGCCCCTCCGGGCAAGTGGGTTGATGGTGCGAGAAATGCCCAATTCTAGCATAGTCGACGCAGCAATAAATGATGTGCCAATCGCGAAATTCACGCTTCTGTCAACTTGAAAGCGGCGCCTATTCTTGACGCCGCTCCCCCTCGCTGCCCACACTAACAACTGCCGTCATTTCCTGAGCCAATTGCGTTTGGATAGGTTCTCATGCCGATTTCTGTCATCTGTCCGAGTTGTCACGCGCGATTTCAAGTCAGTGAAAAGTTCGCTGGGAAAGAAGGCCCGTGCCCCAAGTGCAAGGGCAAGATCAAAGTTCCCGCCCTGGAAGATCAAGTGATTGTTCACGCGCCGGAAGACTATGCCGGCGGCGGCAAAGACTCGAAGGGACGGCCGGTCTTGAAGCCGATCGCTCGCGACGAGACAAAAGCCCAACCGGTGATGATCGCGGGGATCGCCGCCGGCGCGCTTGCAACGGTTGGCATCGCGTGGATTATCGGCCGATCGGGTCTCGATAACTCTGCGATGCGCATCATCTTGAGCGCCGGCGCAATGCTCTTGGCGCCGCCGTTGGTCATGGGGGCCTATTCCTTCTTGCGGAACCAGGAACTTGAGCCGTACCGCGGCAAGCCACTTCTCGTCCGGGTGGTAATTTGCTCACTCGCTTATGCGGCACTGTGGGGAGCGATTTGGGGATTGAAGGCGGCCTTTTTGCCAGACTCGCAAGGTCTCGTAGCTTGGAATTTCGCGGTGCTTATTGCCCCCCCCGTGGCGATTGGTTCGCTCGTGGCGCTCGGCGCTTTCGATCTCGATTTTGGCACCGGGGCGATGCACTACTCGTGCTATCTGCTGGTAACGATGGCGCTGCGATTGATGATGAATCTGCCGTTGCTCTGAGGTGGCTGCAACTTGCAAAATGCAACTTGAACATCGATCGATCGCGAAATCCTGCATTTTGACAGCTTCGGTTTGCAACTGCTTCTATGCGCGACATCCCTGAAATCGCCGGCCTCGATTCGCGGAAGGCGCTGGTTCGCATTCCACCGGAAACCGATGTGCCGCTGACAGATCGCGTGCGACAGCTGATCGACACGGTCGAGTTTCGCCGACTGGCGGGCGTTCGCCAGGTGGGACTGGTATCGCTCGTCTATCCGGCGGCGAACCACACGCGGTTCGAGCATTCGCTGGGTGTTTATCGCTTGGCGCTATTGTATTTAAAGCAGCTTTCCTACGATCAGCGATTTGTCGCCGTAATTTCGCCAACCGACGCCGAGTTGTTGATCGTCTCGGCTCTGCTACACGATTTGGGGCATTGGCCGTTTTGCCATCCGCTGGAGGATCTCCAATTGCCATCGGTGCCGCACCACGAACAGCTTGCCAAGCGTTTCCTGCTCGAAGGGGAAATTGCCGATGTACTGCGCGACGAATGGCGAATTAACCCGCTCGAAGTGGTGGCGCTACTGTCAGAACAGCCGACGGATTTACGCTCGAAGATCCTTGCCAGTCTGTTGTCGGGACCGATCGACATCGACAAGGTCGATTATCTGCAGCGCGACAGCCTGCACGCAGGCGTCCCCTATGGTCGCAACTTCGACGAGCAGCGACTCGTCGGCAGCATCTGCCTGAACGCGGCCGGTGACGGGCTAGCGATTTCCGAAAAGGGCAAAACCGCGGCCGAAATGCTGATCTTTTCGCGATACATCATGTTCAGCGAAGTCTATTGGCATCATGCGGTTCGTTCTGCGACAGCAATGCTGCAACGAGCGTTTTACCTGCTGCATTCGACACTCGACCTCGACTCGCTGTTTTGCTTGGCCGACGAGCCGATGATCGAACAATTGCGTTGCGCAGCGACCGGCCGGCCGGCAGCCGACCTGCTCGACGGCCTATTCGGCCCGCGACGACGCCTTTACAAGCGGCTGGCGCAGTACAGCTATTTTCAAGAGCGCGAACTTTACGAACAGCTTGCTCGACGGCCGTATTCGTGGCTAGCCGCGTGCAGCGAGGAATTTGCCGCCATCGCAAGTGAGTCGCTCGGGCGGCGGATCGCGCCTCACGCGGTACTGTTCGATGCCCCTCCACGGAAGCGAGAGATCGAGTTCAACGTCGACGTCTACTTCGCCAAAGAGCAGCGATCTAGGTCGCTGGCCGAAGTTTCGCCGGTAGTCCGTACGCTCGCAACCGAGCAGTTCGATGACTATGTGAAACAAGTTCGCCTATTGGTGCATCCATCACTGGCCGATGACTTGCGGCAATTGCCAAATCTATCGGAGTCGATTACAAAGGCAATCGCGAAAATGATGTAGGTGAATCAATGCCGAGCCGCGTCAATCAGGTTCGACGGTTGGTTTTTTGAGCACTCGACGTCGCTTGCTTACGGGCGTCGTTGAGACTGACCAAATGTATTTGGAGCTTTACAATGGTGTCGGATTCTCATCCATCGCTCATCGACCGCTACATCGACGGAGCAGAGCGGCTGTCGCAGGCCATCGCCGGGCTGTCAAACGACGAACTACACGCATTTCCTATCCCCGGCGCCTGGAGCATCAAGCAGATTGTCATCCATCTGCTCGATAGCGACTTGATTCATGCCGACCGGATAAAGCGCGTCATCGCCGAGGAAAAGCCACTGCTCATGGGATTCAACGAATCGAAGTTCGCCAGCCGATTGCATTATGAAGCGCAAGATGCCGCACTTGCGGCTGAACTATTTGCAAAAAACCGTCAACTGCTGCATCAAGTCCTTTCCCACCTTCCCACGGCCGCCTTCGAGCGTTCCGGCATTCACAGCGAACGGGGGCGCGTCACTTTAGCCGATCTGATCGCCACGGCAGTCGATCACCTCGATCACCACTTGAAGTTCATTCAAAAAAAGCGAGCCTTGCTCGGCAAGGCGCAGGGCTAATCGCGACCGCTTCGGCCGAGTGAAAACCCAGCTCTGAAAAATTTCCTCCAGCACGCTCGACCGGTTCGAATCCACGCACGATCTGGCCGGCAACCGCGCCAGCCTCGCCTCCTAATACGTCGAAGCCTTGACCGCGCGGTTTTTTTCAAGCCTTCACTCCGCAAATACTACTTCCCGCTGCACGAAGCCAATCTCAACGTGACGGAGGTGGTCGATAACGCGGCTTCCGTGCAAGAGCGGTACGCTGTCACGTCCTACGGCGGCACCCGTCGAACGGCGAGCGGATCTGTTGACTCCTCACGGACGTGGCTCCGCTTTCGGGAAAATGGTCACGCGAGTCCAGCTTGGTGCGTCGCTGGCGGGGAACGATTCTTCCGAGGCTTCCTCAACGTTGTCCTTCTTTTGCTCGTCGCGGGATGGCTTCGCACTCTTGGGCACATGCACCGGAACGGGGCATGGCGGGGCATCCGGCGTAGCCGCATCCCGTGGCGGCGATTTCGAAAATGGCTTGGACATATCTTGCTCCTTGAGCATGTGACTCCCGATCTATTCTACGGTGCTCTCGTAGTCGGATGGCCAAGCTGCCTGGCGGTATATTGGTCGTTCGCAAGGTAGCTGCGACTGCGAAAAATTGTGATCGATCTCTCGCAAGGCATAGACATGCAACTGCCGTGCCATCCCTCGCAATCAATGTGGGCGCTTTTGCCTTCATTCAGAATATCGCCGTGAATTCGTCGGACTAAGCCGATGTTCTTTCCAGACGGGCAACTCAAGCTTCCCGATCGCGCCCTGAGGAACGCGCGCGGCAATGCCAACTCGATCCTCGCAAGCCCTTCCTGACAGGCTCGGCTTGGGCTGGCGATGCAAAGCGTCCGCCGCGAATAAAAAAGTAGCGATGCGGTAACTTTGCAGGCCGCGCGTCGTCATTGTTCCTCGGACAGACAGTACAGCATTTCCTGCCGCTGATCATCCTTGACATGCGCGACTCGCGTATAGATTTTGTCACCGCAGATCGTGAGCGTTGCAAACGCTTCGTCGCCCAGCTTATTTTTTGCCAGTTGCACGAATTTTTCGCCGCTGGCGTCATAGACAAACGTCTCGCCCTCTTCGTTGGTGGCGTAGATCACTGCGCCGACCAAGATAGGCGAAGCGCTAAATGTGCCACCGAGGCGTGACTTCCATCGCTGCTCGCCGGTGTCGCACCTCCAGCATGCGGCTACGCCCGCATCGTACACGCCGAACAGATGGCTGCCGCTGGCGATCATCGACGGCACGTAAATGCGATCGTTTCTGTCCCAGGCTATTTTTCCTGAGCCGTCGGCGGCGATGGCCTGCAAGAAATTTCGCGGGTAGCCGCCGCTGGCAAAAATGTGCGTGCCGTCAGTGACAGCCGACGTGACACATTCGGTCGTGGTAGCCTTGACTTCCCACAGCGGGTTGCCCGTGAGGGGATCGAAGCTGGAAACCAGATCGCAGCCGGTCAGCACGAGTTGATCGCGCCCTGCCGCGTGCAAAACAATGGGCGAAGTATAGTTAGGCAATTTGGGCCGCTCGCGCTTCCAGGCGATTTGCCCGCTGGCACGGTTGAGGCCGGCTACTGCGCCGCCGGCATCGCTATCGGCCGCCACCAGCACAAGCGATTGATAAACGGTTGGCGACGCGCCATAACCCTGATGAATGAGATAATCGCACAACCTCGTTTGCCAAAGCTGGTGGCCGTCAAGATCAAGGGCCGTTACAAATATTGCGCCACCGTTGGCGAAACCGACGTAAATGCGCTCGCCGTCGCAGGCCACAGTGGTGGACGCGGCGGACGACTTTTTATTCTTCCGCATTCCGCCGTCGCGATGCACCTGGCTGCTCCACAGCATTTTACCCGTTGTGCGGTCGTAGCAGAGAACCGATTGCGAATCGTGTTCTTCGTCGGACGTGGTCAGAAAGATGCGGCTCCCTACGACAATCGGTGAACTGTGACCGCGACCGGGAATAAGACTCTTCCACGCAACGTTCTTCGATTCCGACCACTCGCTGGGCGGCCGTTGGGCGGCGTTGGCAACACCGTCGCGATTTCGCCCCCGCCACCAGGGCCAATCATCGGAATCGATGGCGATCTGATCATCGACGTGCTGCGCTTCAACAGCGTTTCCCTGAACGATGCCGTTTACCATGAGCATCAGCACAATAAATCGTCGCACGAAAATTCCTTTCACTGTATATGCCAATCTCTCGCTTCTTGATCCTCGCCCCTATCTCAGTCGTTTGAGCTTCGACACGCGCCCCGTCGCGACCCACTCGGCGACTATTATATCGCCCTCTGGCGTGAAGCAAGCATCATGTGGGTGGACGAATTTGCCCGGCTGCCACTCTTCAGGTCTGTCACGAATTCCACGGCCTCCCTCGGCGGTGATGCGAGCGACATCGTCGCCGAGCCGTGCGACGACCTCGTTGTTGTTGTTAAGGATTGAGACGCGGGCCTGCAATTCGGGAATTAGCAGCAGGTCTTGCCAGGTGTCGGCATTCGCGGGGAGCCCGAAGCCGGCGATCGTTTCCAAGTATTTGCCGTCCATTGTCAGATACTGCAGCGTATGGTTGGCGCGATCGCAGACGACGATCGACGGTTCGCGTCCTGGACGCTTGTCGATCCACAGCCCATGCGGCAGGTTGAATTTACCTTTGCCTTCGCCTGGGCCGCCGAAGCACGATTGCCAATGTCCGTCCTTGTCATAGCGGTGAATGTAGTACGAACCGTAACCGTCTACGAGCAAGAATCCGCCGTCGTCGAGAAACGCAACGTTGGTCGGCTGGAAGCGATCGCGGCCCTTTTTCGCCAGGTGGTTTGAGTCCTCGTCTTTGGCATATACACCAGCAGCCATGGGAGCATTTTGCCGCCAGACGATTTCGCCCTTCAAATCGAGCTTGGCGAAGTTCTTGATGCTCTGGTAATTGCATACATAAAGAAATTCTTGATTGCCTTCCTTGCGAAGTTCGATACCGTGGCCGCCGCCTTGAAATTCCTGGCCGAAGGAGCGGATGTATTTGCCTTCAGGATCGAACACAAAGATCGACGGATGATCCTTGAGGCCGGCCTTGCCCATGTGAATGACGTAGAGGTTGCCGGCTCCGTCCACCGTTACCCCGTGGCTGATTTGCCACGAAAACTGATTGGGCAACTGTGGCCAGTCGTGGGCGACTTCATACTTGTAATCGCCCTCACCCAGTACTAGGTCCGAATCGGACTTGCTGGCGGTGAGCACGGCCGGCGCGCCGATCGCGGCCAAGGAGCCCGCGCCCGTGGTGGCAAGGAATCGACGGCGAGAAACATGCGACTGAGGTGAGTTCATAGCACCGACCTCGTTATGTGCATGGCAGGATCTAGCAACAGGCGCAGGATGCCCAAATTCTAACCAGTCGAGCGGCCGATCGACAGCAGGTTGTCGGAAAATAGCCGGCCGTTTGTACATGAATTGGACCGTAATCGGCGAGTTTATTCCCCCCAGGCCGCTTTGTAGCTCTTTCCCAGTGTCACCACGCGTTGCACCAGCGATTCGTAATCCAGTCCTGCGGCATTGGCAGAGGCGGCGAAGTCTTCATTCTCGGCGAGGTTGGGATTGGGGTTGGCTTCCAGCACATATGCCCGGCCATCCGCCGCCAGGCGCAAGTCGATACGCGCATAGCCGCTGAGCGATAATGCGCGGTAGGTACGGACGCATTGCTTGACGATCGCCGAGGCGACGTTGTCGGGTAGCTCTTTCGCGGCCAGAGTCTCGACGCCGATCTTTTGTTGATAGCGAATGTCCCACTTTACTTTCGCCGTCGCAATCAGCGGCGTTTTGTCGTCGGTTTTGGTGAACACCAGTTCCCAAATCGGAAACGTTTGCAGCCGCTGGTTACCGAGAATACTGACATACAACTCGCGGCCTTCGATGTATTCTTCGACCAGCGCGTCGGAGCCGACTTGATCGTGGATGAACTGCACGCGATCCTTCAGTTTTTCATCGCTGGTGACCATCGAGGCTTTCGAGATGCCCAGCGACGCTTCCTCGCTGACCGACTTCACCAACAGCGGATACTGCAACCGCTTGGTGGGCTTGACGATTCGTCGTTGCGGAAAGACTACGAATTTCGGCGTGAGGATGCGGTGGTACGAGAGGATTTGCTTGCACAGTGACTTGTCGTGCGAAAGCATCAGTCCGCGCGGGTTGCATCCGGTATACGGTTGCCGCAGCAGTTCCAAATAGCTGACAACGTGTTGGTCGTAGAGCGACACGCCGTGAAACTCTTCGAGCAAGTTGAAGGCAATGTGCGGCTTCCACTCTTCGATCTGCGCACGAACTTTTCCCAAGTCGTCGCGCAAGCCGAGGGCGCGCACTTCGTGGCCCAGTTTGCGGAGCGTCTGCACCACGTCATACTCGGTTCGCCACGCTTGAATTTCCTTTTCGCTGTGGCCCTCAAGCGTCTCTGGCGGAACAAGGTCTTCGTGCGCGAGCAGCAGCACGCGCAACTTGCGAATTTCCGGACGTGGTTTAGATTTACGAGCCATAAACGCTGACCCCTGAACCCTCGAATCACAGTGCTACCTTATGATGTCCGCTGTGCAGGAAATTCATCGTCTGCACCGTCAGCAACACCAGCGCATCGCGCTTCGTCAAGCTCATTGGTTGCGACAATCGCAGCTTCAATTGTTGGCAGCGGTCGATGATCTCGCGCAGCACTTGGTCGATCGTGTATTGATGCTCACCCGTCCAGTTGGCAACCGTCTCTCGCAATTCGCCGCGAATGTGGCGCAAATACTTCGACGCCAAGGGTTGATCGGCGCAGTCCGGCGAGTCGGAAAACAGCTTGCGCAGGTGTTCGTCGTACAGGTTCGGCAGGTTCATCCGATATCGATTTCGCTTGGCGGCATAGTGCTCGCCGAGCGTCGTGCGAATCGTGCGGACTGAGTCGACTTGCTCGCGCGAGACGACCGCGGGCTTCTCGTCGTGAATTTCTTTCATCAATTCGGCCAAATACTCTAGCTTTTTGATGACCGGCCAGCCGTCGTAGTTCGCCCGCCACGCGGAACGCGGTTTCAGCCACACGGCAAACGTCTCGGCAAAATCTTCCGCCGGATGCGCTTGCGCATAGGCTGGCTCTAAGTGGAGCACGTAATTTTTGCTGGAGGGCTTGGGATAGTAATGATTCGGATAAGGCTGCGAGTAGTTGCCGAACAGCTCGCGATATTTTTTGCGGCGGTGAAGTCGATATGCGGTGTCGAACGTGTGCCCCACTTCGTGCCGCAAAATCTTGAGACACCAATCTTCGTTGCCCCCTTCGACTTCGAGCATCTGCTTTCGTTCGAGACGCATCAGCCGCGGATGGGCTAAATAAAATGGAATGCCGATTCCTGGAATGCCATCGGGCGAAAACCATTCCTCCGCCAACCAGAAGTGAGGCCGAAACCGCAGTTCGCGATGCTCCAAGTCTTCGATCAGCCGCGCGATTCGTTCTTCTAGAAGCGTGCCTTCGATTTGCAAACCCAGATCGCAGATCCGCAGCTTCAGCAGTTCATCCTCGGGCAAGCCGGACCAGTCCGCTTGCCTACCGCCGCCGCGAGGCTTGCTCGCATGCCGCAGTCCGTGGTTGCGATGATTGGTATGCACGTACAGTTTCGAAGTACAAAATGGGCCGATGGAGCCGGCCGAGGCGCCAATTCGAAATTATGTCAGGAGCAGAGCATTTCACCGGTCTCCATCTCCAGTTTGGTTCCCCATTTTAGGCAGAACGCCGCGCTAGGCTAGTGCTTGAGTGCGCGCTGCTTCTGAGGCAGAACCAGGGGTGTCTAGCCCTGACGCCGAAGCTGAAAAGCCTTAGGTGCCATTGTCGAACTGATATTGATCCACGGCGCCACCGAGAATGAGATAATGATTGAAGCGATGCAGTTGCTCCAATTCGAGCCGCCCTCATGAGAAAGCAACTCACCGGCGTGCTTTCTTACGAACGCGGCTCGAAACGTGTATTACTCGTCACCGAGCGGTGTCTACATTACCTTGAAAAGGGCTTGTCCTCGATGTCCGTTTTCGGCCGTTTGCGTAGCCTATTTTCGCCATTATAATTGAATCCTGCGACCACCTCGATGTACGACTTGTCTATTTCGATTCGACCATGCATGGCCGCCATTCTGGGCATTTCCGCCTTCTATCACGATTCTGCCGCTGCCATCGTCATTGACGGCAAGATCGTTGCCGCTGCGCAGGAGGAGCGATTCACTCGGAAAAAGCACGATTTTGAGTTTCCCGCCCGTGCCATCCAGTACTGTTTGGAGGAGGCTGGATTAACGCCGGAGCAGCTCGATTACGTTGGCTTCTACGAAAAGCCGCTCATCAAGTTCGAGCGGTTGCTGGAAACCTATCTCAGCTACGCGCCGCGTGGATTTCCGTCGTTTTTAAAAGCGATGCCACTGTGGCTACACCAGAAATTACACCTGCCGCGCGAAATGCGCCGGGGCTTGCCGGGTTACAAGAAACGGTTTGTCTTCGTCGAGCATCACGAGTCACATGCCGCCAGCGCATTTTTTCCTTCGCCGTTCGACGATGCTGCGGTGCTGACCGTCGATGGCGTCGGCGAGTGGGCCACGGCCACGCTTGGCCAGGGTCGCGGGAATCGGATCGAGATCAGTCAGCAATTGAACTTTCCGCATTCGCCGGGGCTATTGTATTCGGCATTCACCTACTTCTGCGGTTTCAAGGTCAATTCGGGCGAATACAAGCTCATGGGCCTAGCGCCTTATGGCGAGCCGAAATACGTCGATCTGATTCTCGATCGATTGATTGACCTCAAGAGCGATGGCTCGTTCCGGATGGATATGTCGTATTTCAACTACTGCCAAGGGTTGACGATGACCGCGCGGAAATTCGATCGACTCTTCGGCGGGCCGCCGCGCAAGCCCGAGACTCCGCTCAGCCTGCGCGAAATGGACATTGCCGCGTCGATTCAAAAAGTCACCGAAGAGATCATGTTGCGAATGGCGCGCCATGCACACGAACTGAGCGGCTCGAAGAACCTTTGCCTGGCCGGCGGCGTGGCCCTCAATTGTGTAGCCAATGGCCGCATTCTTCGCGAAGGCCCGTATGACAATGTCTGGATTCAGCCTGCGGCCGGCGACGCCGGCGGAGCGCTGGGGGTCGCCCAATTTATCTGGCATCAATTACTTGGTAACGCACGCACGACCGCAGCTATCGATAGCCAGCGCGGCTCGCTGCTAGGCCCGAAATTTACTGACGAAGAAGTTCGCACGTACCTTGAATCGATTGGAGCCAAATATCACTATTTCGACTCGGACGAGTCCCTGTGCGATTTTGTCGCCTCGCTGTTGGCCGACGAAAAAGTGGTCGGATGGGTGCAAGGGCGGATGGAATTCGGCCCTCGGGCGCTCGGTGGCCGCAGCATCCTGGGAGACGCGCGCAGTCGGCAGATGCAGTCGGTGATGAACCTCAAAATCAAGTTTCGGGAATCGTTCCGGCCGTTTGCCCCCTCAGTGCTGCAAAACCGGGTGCAAGACTTTTTCGCGATGCGCCCCGGCGAGCCTAGTCCCTACATGTTGCTGGTCGCTCCCGTGCATGAGCACAAGCGCCAGGATTTGAATGGCCAGGAGTCGGGGCTGCAAGGGTTGGATCGGCTCAAGATTTGCCGTTCCGAGGTGCCGGCGGTGACGCACGTCGATTACTCCGCCCGGGTGCAGACGGTGGATGCCGAGCGTCACACACGCTATCACCAATTGCTGACGAAGTTCGAAGACAAAACCGGCTGCCCAGTGATTATCAATACCAGCTTTAACGTTCGAGGCGAGCCGATCGTTTGCACCCCGGCCGACGCCTATCGCTGCTTTTTGGGTACGAACATGGATGTGCTGGTGTTGGAACGCTGCGTGCTACTGAAACCCGAACAACCCAACGCGAAGCAGATTGATATCGAGGCATATTTAGCTCAGTTCTCGCTCGATTGATGGACGTTCAGGCTGGAAATCTCATGGCATTACTGAAACTTCACACCAACCCGTCCGACCGCGAATTGCGACAGTTTGCCGCCATTTGGATGCCGGTGGCCAGCGCCGTGATTGCAGGGCTCGTCTGGTCGAAATTTGGCGGAAAATGGCCCGCAATTGGACTGCTCGCGGCAGCCGGCGTGCTGGGGCTGGCTGGGTTTATTCGACCGGCAATGGTGCGGCCAATATTTGTCGGCTGGATGTATGCCGCCTATCCAATTGGCTGGACGGTTTCGCACTTGATCCTCGCGATTGTGTATTATTTAGTGATGGCTCCGCTGGGATTCGTGTTGCGCACGTTTTTCCACGACCCGATGCAGCGAAAACTTGACCGCCAAGCGGCAACCTATTGGCAGGTGCATGAGCAGCGGCAAAACGTCGGTGATTACTTCCGACAATTTTGAAAGCCACGTTGCACGGAAATCAGCGATTGAACTGGATTATTCACGCGTCCCATCTCTCAACCCTCGAGCTTCGATGAACGACTCACAACAATCAGCCAAAGAGTTCGAGCAGCAAGCCGCGAGCTCCACGCCTAGCATGGTCCGAGAAATCCTGGCGTTTCTCGGCCAAACAAAAAAGTGGTGGCTCACTCCCGTGGTTCTAATGTTATTGTTTCTTGGAGTGATCCTCGTCTTGGGAGCTTCGGGAGCAGCGCCATTCATTTATACGCTGTTCTAGTTTGTTCGTGACGAATCGGAATAAAACGCAGTCGAAGCTGGTCTGAGCCGTCGGGTTCATTCACAGGAGAGCGGCTGAGGACAGCCATCGCCATATTGCGTGGCCTTTTGAACCGTTCCACTTCCTTGAACTGCTGGCGACTTTCACCAACAGGGTGCCCCGATGGCTGACGATTCTGTACAGCGGCCGCTGGCCGATAGCAACAAAGCCGAACCCTCTCGTGTGCGCCGTTGGTTCGCACGGTTATTGTATTTGCTGTATCTGGCAATCATTCTCGAAGTCGGCCTGCAACTATTCTACTTCGTCACGGTGGGTCAGTGGTTGCCGATGCGGATGAGCGTTCCGATGTTTGCGCGCAACGAACATTGCGAATTTTTCAATCGGGCCAATTTGAAACTCACGCACAATTCTGGTGAATTCAAAACGACGATCTACACCAACGGCCAAGGGCTACGGACTTCAGCGGAGGCCGCCGACTATCCATTGGGAAAGCAAGCGGGGAAGCGCCGCATCTTGCTGCTTGGGCCGTCATTTGCCTTTGGCTGGGGAGTCGATTACGAGCAAAGTTTCGCTTCGCTCTTGCAAGCGAAGTTGTTTAACGATCCAGCATTTGGTCCCGACGTCGAAGTGCTGAACGCCGGAGTGCCCTGTTTGGGCCCCGTCCAAGAATTGAATTGGTACCAGCACGAAGGAAAAAAATTCGAACCCGACCTCGTCATTCAATTTGTCTATGGGTCCACCGTCGTCCCCAGTGGAGGAGAATGGAACAGCGTCGAGGTCGATGACAACGGATTTCTCATTAAAAAGAATGCTACCACCAAGCAGCGAATCGTCGGCTACGCGAAGAATTCAGCTCTCGTCTATTACCTCTGGCAAGCCGCGATTCACGCCGAAAGCTGGTTCGATCAGCCGCAGGGCGGTGCTAAGGTCGAAGGCGCTGGAAGGGAGATGCCATTGCACGGCGCTTTCAATCCCGATAGTCCAGAAGTCATCGACTCCATGAAATTCTATACAGATTTGCGCGCGACCGTCGAGCAAACCGGCGCTAAGCTGCTCGTCGTCTATTTTCCGCTTAGTTACTGCGTCCACGAAGGCGACCGCAGTCGCTGGGCTCACCTTGGCGTCGTCGATATTGAGCGGCAGAACCAATTCGATGCCGATTTTTGTCAATATCTGCAAGAGCAGGGTTTCGATTGCCTCAACCTAACCGACAATCTAAAAGCTGCCGCCGCCGCTGGTGAGCGACTCTACTACTATGTCGATATCCACTGGACCCCGGCCGGCAACGAAGTAGCTGCCCGCGCTGTCGCAGGTTTTCTCAAAGAAAGCAGTCTCACGACGCCACTGCGGCATCCAGCCAATTGAATCGAATGGCGATCGTGGCGGGCCTTCTGCAAGAAGTTTTTCCAACGCCTTCAGATATTCATAAGTCATTGTCACATAATGCTTTGTGACAGCTAGTATAAATCGCAGAGAAGCATTTTCTAAAAAAATCAGAGTTTCTCGTGAACCGATCCACCGATACGGCGTCTTAGTGGTGTCGAGGCGTTTTCGCAGCGACTAGGCCCGTTTTTTGAGCGACTGGTCGTTTCGGCCAGGCAGGTTGTTTGGTAAGCAAGCGTTTCGGTTACTCGCTCCGAGAGTGCGATCTGCCTTGCGGAGTGAGAATGCATGAATAAATGCAATCTCTCCGACCATTTTCCGAATCGCTTGACATTGTGGCCTATGTACGGCACAGTTGATTAGTTGCGACAGTTTTTGTACCTTTCCGCAGCGGCCAAACCGCTGCGGGATAAATCGAGAGCTTAACCGGGAGCCATCCCGGTACCATTTTTTCGTTCTCTCCTACCGCGCCCCAAGGCGCAGGAGCCTAACATGATTCGCTCGTTCAAAGCCAATGCGATCTGCCGCGTTTTTGCCAACCGCAAAGACCGCGTCGTCATTAAGGCCAAAACGAACGACTGTCATCCGCTCCATGCGACCTGCGCACACGCGCTCTATACGCTGTGCGAATGTTTGCGCGGATTGCTTACCGCCAGTACGCAAACGGCGGCGTGGCAGCCCTTAACGTCCATGCGGCCATCGGGCGCGTGGATGCGGGGGATGTCGCCGCGCGTAGTCGTATGGCGAGTGTCACCGGTCGTCGTAGTGGCGTAAATAGTCAGCCACTGGCCGCCAACTAGTGCGGCCAAGAACACGACGAACGACCTCCGGTGACATCGCGGCAAATGGCGAGTCCGATCGCTATTTGCTGTTTTGGCCGTCGGTCACGCAACTCAGTGCGTGACCAAGTGCGTCCAGTTAGCAAGGCCCCTCCTGTCATGCACGATGTGGCGTGACTTTACCAGAGAGACGATGAGCATGAACGGTATTTTGAACGAACCGACGGAATCAGAAGCGGCTTTAGACTTGGTAATCGCTGCGCAAGCGGGCGACCGAGAGGCATTTGGCCAGTTGTGCGTCCGCTACGAACGGATGGTTTACAACGTCGCACTGGCGAGGCTGGCGAACCACGCCGAGGCGCAGGAGCTGTGCCAGGAGGTTTTTATGCACGCTCTAGAGAAGCTCGACCAGTTGCGAGCTCCCGAGTGTTTTGGCGGCTGGCTGCGGTCGATGGCCGGCCGGATGGCGATCAACCGGGCAGTTCGTCGGCAACCGGTTTACGCGGCCGAGACTGAAACGTTCGATGGCTCGGCAGTCCAGCAGCAAACGCCACTCGATCGGGCAATTGCCACCGAGCGACAGCGGCAAGTGCGGGCGGGCCTGAAGCGGCTAAAATCGATGGATCGGCAGACCCTGGTGGCGTTTTATGTGAATGGACAGTCGCTCGTGGAAATGAGCGATCGGTTCGACTCGCCGATCGGCACAATCAAGCGCCGGCTACACGTCGCCCGGAAGCGGCTGGCCAAGGAATTGGCCACCATGGCATCGTAACCATCTGCCGAGATGTTGCAGGTCGAATTGCAATCGAGAATACTGTCCAATGCCCCCTTTTTTAAGGTGGACCATGAAATTTGGAGTAACCGTTCACGGCCTTAGCTGCGGAGCAGTCTGGGGGCGGTTTGGTTTTGGAGTTGAGCGCGAATCGATTCGAGCAGGAAGGCGAAGAAGTTGCGGTGCTGCTTCTTACAGGTGGCGATGGCGG